>NZ_JAOCDI010000018.1:0-110629 GCF_029840855.1 Pseudomonas sp. GD03862 | reverse complement strand
GCAAGGCCGCTCCCACAGGGCTTGCGATATGGCTCACATGCGTGCTTGGCATGGCAACTTCGACCTCAGCCTTGGCCCTGGACCTGACCGACCACGAACAAGCCGGCAAACGCCTTTACCGCGAGGGCGTCTCCAGTAGCGACGCTCAATTGCAAGCCCGGGTCGGCGCCAGCGATATCACAGTCCCCGCCAGCGTGCTGCCCTGCGCCAGTTGCCATGGCAACGACGGCCGTGGCCGTGCCGAAGGCGGTGTGCGCCCCCCCGGCCTCGACTGGCAACGCCTGGCACTTGGTCAGGGCCCGCGCGAGGCCAACGGCCGCCGCTATCCGGCCTACACCGACAGCAGCCTGGCGCGGGCCATCCAGCAGGGCATTGACCCGGCTGGCAATCGCCTCGACCCGGCCATGCCACGCTTCGAACTGACCTTGGCCGACCAGCGCAACCTCACCGCCTATCTCAAACGCTTGGCCGATGAACGCGACCCTGGGGTGGAGGAGGGCATGCTGCGCCTTGGCACGCTGCTGCCTGCGAGCGGTCCGCTGGCCGAAGCCGGGCAGGTGGTGCGTGCCGTGCTGGAAGACGGCGTGGATCAACTCAATCAGCAAGGCGGCATTCACGGGCGGCGCCTGGAACTGGTCGTACTAGACCCAGGTTCCGACCCGGTCAGTGCCGAACGCGCCTTGCAACAGTTGCTCGAGCAAAAGCGGGTGTTCGCCCTGATCGCGCCATTGGCGCCCATGCTCGACCAGCGCCTGACGACCTTGCTGGCGCCACAGAACGTGCCGATGGTCGGCAGCACCCCGCGCAGCGGCGGCAGCGCACAGGTCTTCGACCCGCTACCCGGCTTGCCCGAGCAATTGCTGAGCCTGGCAGAGCACGCCCGTGTGGCGCTGGGCTTGGCCCCGGATGAGTTACGTGTAGTGTATGCCGGTAACGAACACGCCGCGTTGGCCGAGCAGGTGCGCGAACGTTTACGACAGCAGGGCTGGGCGCCACCCGCTATCCAGGCGTTCGACGGCCAGGCGGTGGACGGGCAGGGCATCGTCTTCCTTGGCCGCGCCCAGGCCTTTGCCGAGTTGGCGGCGGCGTTGCAGGTGGCCGGCCGCGAGCCCTACCTGTTCGCTGCTTCCAGTCAGGTAGCCGGCGCTGTGGCGCGCTTGCCGGCGCAGTGGTCGCAGCGGCTGTTTCTGGCCTACCCCTACGTGCCTGAGGACTGGACCGAGCAAGGCCTGGCGGCGCTCGCCGGGCTGCAGCAGCGCCAGGGCCTGGACCCGCGCCAGGCATCGTTGCAGGTCAATACGCTGTGCGCGTTGCGCCTGCTGAGCGAAGCGCTGAAGCAGATTGGTCGGGATGCCAGCCGCGAGCAACTGATCGCTGCGCTCGAAGGCCTGCACGATGTGCCCACCGGCCTGACCCCGGCACTGGGCTTTGGCCCTGGTCGCCGCCAGGGCATGGCAGGTGCCCATGTGGTGGCGGTGGCCCTGCCCGGGCCGCGCTTTACTTCGGTCAGCCCCTACCGGCCAGTGCCGGCCAGCCCTTGAGCGGAGGTTGTCATGCGGATCGTGTGGTTGTGCCTGTTGCTGGTGCTGACCAGGGCGAGCTGGGCCGATGTGCCGGCGGCGCGGGTCAATGGTGTCGAGATCGGGTTGATGCGCCTGGAGCGCTACTTCAGCGAGTACCTGGACGCCCAGGGTAGGGCGGTGACCAGCATCCGCAATCCAGGCCTGTATAAACGCCTGCGCGACCAAGCGTTGGACGAGCTGATCGACAAGGAGCTGTTGTGGCAGGAAGCGCAACGCCAAGGCATTGCTGTCAGCGATGAACAAGTGTCGGCGCAGGTTGGCGAGGTGGAAGCGGCATTTGGCAGCCCGGCGTTATTCGAAAGGCGGCTGGCAGAGGCAGGCTTCGATAGGGCACAGTACACTGAATACACCCGGCATGAGATGGCGGCCCAGCAGGTGTACGCCCTGCTCAGCGCAGTCGACGCGCCGAGCCAGGGCGAAGTGGAGGCATTTTATGATGCCAACCAGGAGAGACTGCAAGGAGCGCAGAACCAAAGTGATAATCCATCGGTCATACGCGAACAGGGCCTGGCGTTGGCCAGGGCAACGCTCATCGGTCAGCGGGAGGCGCAGGCGCGCCAATCCGTGCGCCAACGTTTGCGCGAGTCCGCTAAAGTGGAAATCGCCGACTGAGGCCGTTGAGGGCGCTTCCCCCAATGCTGGGGAATTAAGGTTTGGCAATGTGCCATCATTTTCCCCGGTTGTGGGGAACGGGTTGGGTGTGCCTGTTCAGCGTCTGTCGGTTGCTGGCCGGCACCTTAGTAAAATCAGTGGCTTACAGTGGTGCAACATGACTATTCACGCCTGGCACGAAGCCTGCTCAAGTCTCTACAAGGGCGTACTTCGCAGACCGGGGAACCGGGCAGTACTTGGGAGTCGACCTTGGTGAACAGAGTATTGGTAGTCGATGACGAACAGACTCTTGCGCAGAACCTGCAAGCGTATCTGCAGGCGCAAGGCCTGGAAGTTCATGTTGCCCACGACGGTGCCAGTGGTATCGAACAGGCTGAAAGCCTGGCACCGCAAGTAGTTGTGCTGGATTACCGCTTGCCCGACATGGAAGGTTTTCAGGTTCTGGAGGCTGTACGCAAGAACAGGCAATGCCACTTCGTGCTGATCACCGCCCACCCCACCGTCGAGGTGCGTGAGCGGGCCGCCGAACTCGGAGTGAGTCACGTCCTGTTCAAGCCGTTCCCACTGATGGAGCTGGCGCGTGCGATCTTCGACCTGCTGGGCATCGAGCGCCGGCGCAGGGCCACGGACAACCCGGCCGAAGGGTTCGTCGAACGACGCCAGAACAGGAACGAATCGTTCCCCCTGCAGTTGTACGATGGAAGCTGGGTGTTGGCCGACCGCCGCCGTAACGGCGCCAAGCCACCAGGGCCCGACGACGATCAACTGCTCACAGGGGAATAGCGGCGCCCGCACCCCTGGCCAAGCCAGCCTGCGACGCGCCCCTGAGCGGAGTCGCAGGCCATGCCAGAAGCATTCGATGCAACCCCGGAATCTGCAAAGCCTGCACCGACGTCTTCGCGGGCATG
This sequence comes from Pseudomonas sp. GD03862, assembly GCF_029840855.1. Lineage (NCBI taxonomy): Bacteria > Pseudomonadati > Pseudomonadota > Gammaproteobacteria > Pseudomonadales > Pseudomonadaceae > Pseudomonas > Pseudomonas sp. GD03862. The sequence goes on along the minus strand of NZ_JAOCDI010000018.1, from coordinate 107,526 downwards.
CCCGCTCCCACAGGATGTATGCAGCCCACAGACCTGTGATGTACCTGTGGAAGCGGGCATGCCCGCGAAGAACCCAGCAAAAATTTCCGCCTACCCCCGCGAACTGCTGGCCCAGGCCCGTCTGCAAGCCACTGACGAGCGCCTGCTCGACTGCCTGGAACGCCTGGCCTGCGACACCCCCGACACCTTTACCCAGCGCCTGGGCCTGACCCTGCATTACCCGGTACTCGACAGCCACAGCCTGCTGGCCAGCACCCCACGCTTCGACAAGCTGGCCTTGGCCCAGTGCATCAAGCGCGAATGTGTGCTGATCGAGCAAGGCGGCCAACTGCTGGGCGTGTTCGCCGACCCCTTCGACCCCGCTCGCCTGGCCTGGATCGACGACGTACTGCAAGGCGCGCCGCTTTACCTGGCCCACGCCGCCGACCTGGCCACTTTCCTGGCCCGTCATGAAGAAAGCTTCCACGCAGTCGATGCCCTTGACCACGACGCCGAAGCCAGCAGCGAGGGAGACCCGCTGCAACGCCTGTCGCTGGCCAGTATCAGCGAAGACCAGAGCCGCGTGGTCAAACTGGTCAACTCCACCCTGTACGACGCCCTCAAGCTGCACGCCAGCGACATCCACCTGGGCATGACCGGCCAGGGCCTGACCATCAAGTACCGCATCGACGGCGTGCTCAACGGTGCCGGCAAGGCCAGTGGCAGCGCCTTCGCCGACCAGGTGATCTCGCGCATCAAGGTCATGGCCGAGCTGGACATCGGCGAAAAACGCGTGCCCCAGGACGGCCGCTTCAAGGTGGCCGTGGGCGACCGGCAAATCGACTTCCGGGTGTCGATCATGCCGAGCATCTTCGGTGAAGATGCCGTGCTGCGGGTGCTCGACAAGCAGGACTTGTCCGACCGGGTCAGCGGCGTGCAGCTGCAAGCCTTGGGCTTTGCCGACGAAACCTTGCGCGCCCTGCGCCGGTTGGCGGCAGAACCCTACGGCATGATCCTGGTCACCGGCCCTACAGGCAGCGGCAAGACCACCACCCTGTACGCCATGATCAGCGAGATCAACCATGGCGTGGACAAGATCATCACCATCGAGGACCCGGTCGAGTATCAATTGCCCGGCGTGCTGCAGATCCCGGTCAACGAGAAGAAGGGCCTGACCTTCGCCCGCGGCCTGCGCTCGATCCTGCGTCACGACCCGGACAAGATCCTGGTCGGCGAAATCCGTGACCCCGACACGGCCCAGATTGCCGTGCAATCGGCACTCACCGGTCACCTGGTGTTCACCACCATCCACGCCAACAACGTGTTCGACGTGATTGGTCGCTTCAGCCAGATGCAGGTCGACCCCTACAGCTTCGTTTCTGCGCTCAACGCGGTGCTGGCCCAGCGCCTGATTCGGCTGGCCTGCCCGCACTGCGCCACGCCCTGCGAACACGATGACGACACCCTGTATGGCTCAGGCCTGACCCGCGAGGGGGTGGCCGGCTGGACGTTCGTCCGCGTCAAGGGCTGCGGCCACTGCCGTGGCAGTGGTTACCGCGGCCGCAGTGCCATTGCCGAACTGCTGCACCTGGATGATGACCTGCGGCAAATGATCGTGGAGCGCCGCCCGCTGGCGCAGATCAAGACGCTTGCCTGCCAGCGCGGCCTGCGCCTGCTGCGGGCCTCGGCCCTGGACCTGGTCCGCGATGGCCGTACCACCCTTGAGGAGATCAACCGTGTCACATTCATCTGACCGTTACTGCGCCGTATTGGGCGCCGAGGGTGTCGGCCTGGGTCGCTGGCACAAGAACCACCACCAATGGCTGGGCAGCCGCGCATTCAGCAGCGACGCCACCCAACCGACCTGGGATGCTGCTGTTGACGGGCTGGCCGCACAGCTGGCCGAGCATGCGGTACGTGGCGCCCAGTTGCGGGTGCTGCTGTCGGCCCGCTACAGCCGCTTCTGCCTGGTGCCCTGGAGTGACGCCATCGGCCACCCTCGCGAGCTGGACGCCTATGCCCGCGCTTGCTTCGAAAACCTCTACGGGCAGCCGTTGGACGACTGGCGCATCGTGCTGTCCCCGGAGCCTGCCGGTGCCGCCCGCATCGCCACGGCGCTGCCCGAAGCCTTGCTGCAGCGGCTGCAGGCACTGGGCCGGGAAAGCCGCCTGAGCCTGCGCTCGGTGCAGCCATACCTGATGGCTGCCTACAACCGTTGCTGGTCACAGCTGGAGCAGGGTGACTTCCTGTTCGTGCTGGCCGAGCCGCGCCGCAGTGTATTGCTGCTGGCCGCCGGCGGTGCCTGGCAGCAAGTGCTGGCGCAAGGCTGCGCTGACAGCGACCAGGCCCTGCAAGCGCTGATCGAGCGGACCTGTGAGCTGTACGGCGAGCACCTGCCGCGGGTGTACCTGCATGCCCCGGGCCGCTGCGACGTGCCGCAACTGGCGGCGGTGCAATTGTGCCAGCCAGCCAGCGAAGCCGACCCGCTGTGCGCCATGTGGCGGGCGGTGGCCTGACATGCGCCGCCTCGACCTGGAATTCCAGCCACGGCGCAGCGGCCCGTTGGTTTGGTCGCTGCTCGTCCTTGCCAGCGCCATGGTCGCCGGCCTGGTGCTGCTGCAGCAACGCTTGCAGACCGAGCAAGTGGCGCTGGAAGCCAGCGTCCATAGCCTGGAACTGCAACTTGGCCGGCGCCCGGCCATTGCACAACCCAAGAACAGCGCTGCCAGCCGGGAGCAGGCTGAGCGCCTGGCGCAAATGCGCAGTGTGTCGCAGCAACTGCAACGCCCTTGGCAGCAACTGTTCGCCATGCTTGAAGCCATGCCGCAGGACGACGTCGCGCTGCTCGGCCTGACGCCGGATGCGCGCAAGGGCCAGGTGCGCATTGCCGCCGAGGCGCGCAACCTCGAAGCGATGCTGCAGTACCACCAGCGCCTGGAAGCCAGCGACGAGCTCAGCGACGTGTCGCTGCTCAACCACGAGGTGCTCGCTGCGCGGCCCGAGCACCCGGTGCGCTTCACCCTCACCGCCACCTGGGAGACCGGCCATGCGCGCCCTTGAATCGTTCAGCAGCCTGATCCTCCAGGAGCGCCTGCGTGTTGTCGGCCCGGTAGGCCTGGCTGCCGTAGCCGTAGGCCTGCTCGCCATTGGCGTGGGGTGTGCCGGCGTGCTGCCGCAATGGCAAAGCGTACGCGAGCTGCGTGCCACCGAAGCGCAGGCCAGCGAACAGGTAGGGCGTGTCAAGCGGGGTGAGCTGAAGATTGCGGTCCAGCCCGAGCAGCAGGCCCTCGACAGCCTGCGCCAGCAACTGCCCGGTCAGCCCCAGGCCAGCGAGTTGATCGAGCGTCTGTACCGCCTGGCCAGCGCCGAGCGCATCAGCCTGGCCCGCGGTGAATACGCGTTGGGTATCGACCCCAAGACCGAGCTGGCCCGCTACCAGATCGTGCTGCCAGTGCGCGGCAGCTACCCGCAGATTCGTGGCTTTATCAAGGGCCTGCTCAAGCAACTGCCGACGCTGGTGCTGGAAGACCTTGAGCTGCAACGCAAGCGCATCGGCGACAGCGAGCTCAATGCCCGCCTGCGCATGACCCTTTATCTGTCGAGGTCGTGATGAACACACAACGTGCAGTCATCTGGGCCGGCTTCCTCGGCGTGAGCGCGGCGCTGGCCTGGGCACCGGACCATTGGTTTGGCCAGGACGATGGCGTCGCGGCCTTCACGGGTAAACCCGCTCCTACAACAGAAAGCGCTGCGTCCATTGTAGGCGCGGGCTTGCCCGCGAAAGGGCCGGAACAGGCCTCCCGCGACCTGTTCCCAACCCAGCAATGGACCCAACCCAAAACCCTGGCCACGGTCACCGAACAACCCGTGATGACCGCACCTGTCGTCGCCGCGGCCCCGACGGCCCCGGAACTGCCTTTCCAGTTCATCGGCCGCATGGGTGACCGCGACGACCTGCAGGTCTTCCTGCAGAGCGGCGAAAAACTCTACGTCGTGCGCCAAGGCGACGTGATCGAAGACACCTATCGCCTCGATCGGGTATCGGCCAACGAGCTGAACCTGGTCTACCTGCCTTTGCACCAGTCGCAGACCTTGTCTGTCGGGAGCGCACCATGAAGTCGTCAAAGCTGTGCAAGCCTGCTCCGTTTCTGCTCGTGGCGCTGTGCGTGGCCATTGCCGGTTGCGGCTCCAGTGCGGTTCGCCAGGACAGCGACCAGTTGATGAAAGAGGGCCAGTACGAGGCCGGCATCGCTCGCCTGGAAGAGGCCCTGCGCGAAGACCCGCGTGATACAGAGCTGAATATCGCCCTGGCCCACAGCCGCCAGGCGGCGGTCGAGGCCCTGATTGGCCAGGCCGACAGCGACCGCGTCCGCCATGACTTCGCCAATGCCCGGATGGGCTATGGCCGGGTGCTCACCCTGGAGCCGAACAACCGCCGCGCCCAGGAAGGCATTCGCCAGCTGGAGCTGATCCGCACCCTGGACGAACGCATAGCGCTTGGCCAGGCGGCGCTGCGCCAGGGCGACCTGTTCGGTGCCGAACGCTACATGCGCGAAGTCTTGCGTCTGGACCCGCAGAACCAGAAGGGCATGACCCTGCGCAGCGACATCGAAAACGTGCAGGCACGCACCGCGCAGCCGTACCCGCAATTGCGCAGCAAGCTGGAGCGGCCGGTCACCCTGGAGTTTCGCGATGCCAACCTGAAGACCATCTTCGAAGTGCTGTCGCAGGTGGCCGGCATCAACTTCATCTTCGACAAGGACCTGCGGCCGGACATGAAAGCCACCATCTTCGTGCGCGAGGTGCGCATCGAGGACGCGATAGCGCTGCTGCTGGAACAAAACCAGCTGCGCCAGAAGATCGTCAACGACAACACCGTCATGGTCTACCCCGATTCGCCGCAGAAGACCAAGGACTACCAGGAACTGGTCATGCGCACGTTCTACCTGACCAGCATCGACGCCAACACCGCGTTGAACATGGTCAAGACCATGCTCAAGACCCGCGACGTGTTCGTTGACGAGCGCCTCAACACCCTGACCATGCGCGACACTTCGGACGCGGTGCGCATGGCCGAGAAGCTGCTGCAGTCGCAGGACCAGTCCAACCCCGAGGTGGTGCTGGAAGTGGAGGTGATGGAGGTGGCCACCTCGCGCATCCTCGACCTTGGCCTGCAATGGCCCAACACCTTTGGCGTGCTGAGCGACGATGGCAACCCGGTCAGCGTGCTCGACCAGCTCAAGGGCATCAATTCCAGCCGCATCAGCATTGCGCCGGCGCCGCAGGCCAAGATCAACGCCCAGGACAAGGACATCAACACCCTGGCCAGCCCGGTGATCCGCGTCAGCAACCGCGAACAGGCGCGCATCCACATCGGCCAGCGGGTGCCGATCATCAGCGCCACCTCGGTGCCGTCGACCCAAGGGCCGGTCATTACCGAGAGCGTCACCTACCTGGACGTCGGCCTGAAGCTAGAAGTGCAGCCCACCGTGCACCTGAACAACGAAGTGGCGATCAAGGTGGCGCTCGAGGTCAGCAACGCCACCCCGCTGGAGGCCACCCGCCAGGGCACCATCCCGGTCCAGGTCGACACCCGCAACGCACAGACCAGCCTGCGCCTGCACGACGGCGAAACCCAGGTGCTGGCCGGCCTGGTGCGCAACGACCACAACGCCAGTGGCAACAAGATTCCCGGCCTTGGCGACATCCCGGGCCTGGGCCGGCTGTTCGGCAGCAACAAGGACGACATGAGCAAGAGTGAGCTGGTGCTGGCGATCACCCCGCGCATCGTGCGTAACCTGCCGTACCAGAGCCCGTCGGACATGGAGTTTTCCACGGGCACCGAGTCGGCCATGCAGGTGCGCCAGATGGCGCCACTGCCGCCGATGGACATACCTGGTAATGCGCCGACCACCGATGAACCGGTTGTGGACAGCCAGATGGCGGTCGCCCCGGTCAACGGGAGCCCCCGGCCATGAGCGCCCGGCGTCGCATGCACGGCTTCAGCCTGATCGAGGTGGTGCTGACCCTGGCACTGCTCGGCTTGCTCGCCAGCATGGCCGCGCCGCTGACCGAAACGGTGGTACGCCGCGGCAAGGAGCAGCAACTGCGCGAGGCGCTGTACCAGATTCGCGACGCCATCGATGCCTACAAGCGGGCCTTCGACGCCGGCTACATCGAGAAGCGCGTCGATAGCAGTGGCTACCCGCCGAACCTGCAGGTGCTGGTAGAGGGCGTGCGCGATGTGCGCAGTGCCAAGGGCGCCAAGTTCTACTTCCTGCGGCGCATCCCGCACGACCCGCTGGTGGCGGCAAAGGATGAAGACGAAGGCGGTTGGGGCCTGCGCGCCTACGACAGCAGCCCCGACAACCCGCGCGAGGGCGAAGACGTGTTCGACGTGTATTCCAGGGCCCGCGGCAAAGGCCTGAACAATATCCCTTACGGGCAATGGTGACAGCCATGAAACGCAGCAAAGGCTTCACCCTGATCGAACTGCTGGTGGTGATGGCGATCATCGCCACGCTGATGACCATCGCCATGCCGCGCTACTTCAACAGCCTGGAAAGCTCGCGTGAGGCCACCCTGCGTCAGAGCCTGGCAGTGCTGCGCGAGGCGCTGGACCACTACTACGGTGATACCGGCCACTACCCCGATTCGCTGGAACAACTGGTGGAACAACGTTACCTGCGCAACACACCGGTCGACCCGATCACCGAGCGCAGCGATGCCTGGCAGCTGGTGCCGCCGCCTGAGGGTGTTGCTGGCGGCGTGGCTGACATCAAGAGCGGTGCCACAGGGAGGGCGCGTGATGGCAGCCTCTTCGCTGAATGGTAAGGCCAACGGCGGCTTCACCTACCTGGGTGTGCTGCTGCTGATTGCGGTCAGCAGCGTGGCCCTGGCGGCCACCGGCACGATCTGGGCGAGCGCCGCCCAGCGCGACCGCGAACGCCAGTTGCTGTGGGTCGGCAGCCAGTATGCCCAGGCCTTGCGCAGCTACTACCGCGCCTCGCCAGGGCTGGCCCAGTACCCCCAGGATCTGGCCGACCTGCTGCAGGACAACCGCTACCCGCAGGCCAAACGGCACATTCGCAGGCTTTACCCTGACCCGATCAGCAACAGCGACGAGTGGGGCCTGCTGCGTTCGATCGACGGCCGTATCACCGGGGTGTACAGCCGTTCGGATGCCACCCCTTTCAAGCGCAGTGGCTTCAGCGCCGAATGGAGCGGTTTCGAGGGGATGGAGCACTACAGCGACTGGCAGTTCGTCGCCGAACAGGCCTTTACCGAAAGTGCACGCGGTGTGCAGACGAATGCAGGCCCGGGAGACACGCCATGAAACGCCTGGCTGCGCTGTGCCTGGGCCTGCTGCTGATGGCAGGGGTGACCACCTGCGCCAGGGCGGGTGCTGAAGACGAGATGCAGGGCTTTATCGTTGACAACACCATCTCGCACATCGGCCACGACTTTTACTACTACTTCGCCGACCGCCTGCGTGCCACCAGCCGCCTGGACTTCAACCTGGTGGTACGCGAACGCCCCGATGCCCGCTGGGGCAGCCTGGTGACGGTGGAGTTCGAGCGTGAAGTGGTGTACCGCCGCTTCCTGCCACCCAATACCACCGAGCTCAAAGACGAGGCCGTCGCCGCCGCCGACCTGGTCAAGCAGCAGATCATTCAACGCAAGCTGCAACGCCTGCTACAGGACACCACCGACTTGGAGAGGGACGAGCTATGAACCACCGCATTCCACGTTGCATTGCCGCCTGCCTGCTGGCCAGCGCCTGTGCTGCCCAGGCCACCGAGCTGGTGTACACCCCGGTCAACCCGGCCTTTGGCGGCAACCCGTTGAACGGCACCTGGCTGCTGAACAACGCCCAGGCGCAGAACGACTACGACGACCCGGACCTCAAGGACCGTGCCTCGGCCTTTACCGGCACCACAGCCCTTGAGCGCTTCAGCAACCAGCTGGAGTCGCGGATGTTGTCGCAGTTGCTGGACAACATCAGCAACGGCAACACCGGCAGCATGGCGACCGATGCGTTTCTCATCGACGTCATCGACGATTCCGGGGCCTTGAGCATCAAGGTCACCGATCGTGCCACAGGAGAAATTTCGATCATTGAGGTCAGCGGCCTGAACCCCTGAGAGGGAAGGGCTTTTATGTTGGGGAGAGAACACCATGAAACGTCTGCTGAGCACGCTGCTGATCCTCACCGCCCTGGGCCTGCAAGGTTGTGGCCTGCGCGAACCGATGCCCGCTGAACAGGACTCGGAAACCCCGACCCTGACCCCTCGGGCCTCGACCTACTACGACCTGATCAACATGCCACGCCCCAAAGGCCGGCTGATGGCCGTGGTGTACGGCTTCCGCGACCAGACCGGGCAGTACAAGCCCACCCCGGCCAGCTCGTTCTCCACCAGCGTCACCCAAGGCGCGGCCAGCATGTTGATGGACGCCCTGAGTGCCAGCGGCTGGTTCGTGGTGCTGGAGCGTGAAGGGCTGCAGAACCTGTTGACCGAACGCAAGATCATCCGTGCATCGCAGAAAAAGCCGGATGTAGCGGAAAACATCATGGGCGAACTGCCCCCGTTGCAGGCCGCCAACCTGATGCTCGAAGGCGGCATCATCGCCTACGACACCAACGTGCGCAGCGGCGGCGAGGGCGCCCGCTACCTGGGGATCGACATCTCTCGCGAGTACCGGGTGGACCAGGTCACCGTCAACCTGCGCGCCGTGGACGTGCGCACCGGGCAGGTGCTGGCCAACGTGATGACCAGCAAGACCATCTACTCGGTGGGGCGCAGTGCCGGGGTGTTCAAGTTCATCGAGTTCAAGAAACTGCTGGAAGCCGAGGTGGGGTATACCACCAATGAACCGGCGCAGTTGTGCGTGCTGTCGGCGATCGAAGCGGCGGTGGGGCATTTGCTGGCGCAGGGGATCGAGCGGCGGCTGTGGCAGGTGGCGGGGGATCCAGCTGATGGCAAGGCCACGGTGGACAAGTTCTTGAGCCAGAATCTGCAGCCTTGAAGCAGATTCAACGGCACCTGCGCGGTCGATGTGGGGCCTTGTGTCGCGATAATGCAGCCATCCACCGTTGTTCGCCGTTCGTTCGGGCGTGGATTACGAAGATGCGCTGGTGCACCTGTCCACGCTGCTGAAAGGGGCGTTTGCGACCAACCTCAAGGCGCTGGAACTGGCCAAGGGCACCTGCCGTGATCTGTTGTTGAGCAATGACCATGGGTTGGATTCGGCCAAGGCGGTGGTGGAGGCGTTGCTGGATGGGGTGGAGAGGCAGCAGCTGGCTGGGCGGAAGGCGGCGTCGAGTGCCTGACGGGGCTTGGCTATTGGTGATATCGATCGATATCCCTGATTGACCTCGAGGGCCTCTTCGCGGGCTCGCCCGCTCCCACAGGTACAGCGCAGTCCTCAGGGTTGGTGCGAACCCTGGCAAGCCAGCTTCCACAGGGATTGCGCCAGCTTCAAGTAACCTGGCCAGCTACACCCCAATCCATCCACTACCAGATGACGCCCAGCCATTTCTCCCGCACACTGCGGAAAATTCCCAAGCCCGTACCCCGTCACATTGCGGGGCACAGCCGGAGTAGAAAATGGCGCGACAACTAATAACAAACGCCCACGACCCGCTGCACGAATCCCGCGAGGCCCGCCTGAAGCTGGCCAGCGAAGGCGAACTACCGCTGGGCATGCTGCGCGACGAGATCGACGCTTCCTGGCGCCGCAGCCTGGGCCACGGCCTGGACTGTCTGCAGGGCGAACAGGTCGGCCTGGGCCTGGAACAGGGCCATGACCTGCGCCTGCTGCTGGAGCGCAACCGCCTGCTGATCGATGCCGTTACCCCCGAACTCGACTACCTGGTCGCGCGCCAGGGCAAGGCTGGCATCGTCATCCTCGGCGATGCCCAGGCCAACGTGCTGGCCATCGAAGGCCAGAAGCACGTGCTGCAACGCGAAGGCCTGCGCGATCTGCACCCGGGCAGTTGCTGGAGCGAATCGCTGCGCGGCACCAATGCCATCGGCACGGCCGTGGTCGAAGGCCGGCCGACGCTGATCAACTGCGGCGAACATTACCTTGACCGCCTGAGCCCGTTCTCCTGTACTTCCGTGCCACTGCGCGACCCGCGCGGCGAGGTGATCGGCGTGCTCGACATCACCCGCGAAGGGGTGATGGCGCAACCGCAGGACAGCCTGTCGACCCTGATGCTGGCGGCGGGCAACATTGAAAGCCGCCTGTTTGGCCTGTGCCACCCGGACCAGTTGGTGCTGGCCTTCCACAGCCGCCCGCAGTACCTCAACAGTGCCTGGCACGGCCTGTTGGCCCTGAGCCTGGACGGCGAAGTGCTGGCTGCCAACGACAGTGCCTGCCAGCTGTTGCAGGTGCCGCGTCACGAACTGATTGGGCGGCGCAGCACCGACCTGCTGGGCGAACGTTCCCCGGCCTTTATCGCTCGCCTGTGGCAGGGCGGGGTCAGCAGCGTGCAGACCGCCAAGGGCGAGTTCTATTTCCGTGCCCTACAGCTGCCGCGCCATGGCCGGGTAACCCCCAGCACACCATCCAGCAAGCCGGCCTTGAGCAAACAGTCGCCTGCACTCGATGCTCTGGCCGGTGGTGATCAACGCCTGGCGCGCAACCTGCGCATGGCTCGCCAGGGGCTGGGCAATGGTTTGCCAGTGCTACTGCTGGGCGAAACCGGTACCGGCAAGGAAGTGGTCGCTCGGGCCTTGCACCAGGCCAGCCCGCGTGCCGACAAACCGTTCGTGGCGGTCAACTGCGCGGCCATTCCCGAAGGGCTGATCGAGTCCGAGCTGTTCGGCTACCGTGAGGGCGCCTTCACCGGTTCGCGCCGGGGCGGCATGGTCGGGCGGCTGATGCAGGCCCATGGTGGCACGCTGTTCCTCGACGAAATCGGCGACATGCCGCTCGCCCTGCAAGCACGCCTGTTGCGGGTACTGCAGGAGCGCCGGGTAGCACCCTTGGGGGCGGGTGACGAGCAGGACATCGACGTGGCGCTGATCTGCGCCACCCACCGCGACCTCAAGCGCCTGGTCCAGGAACAACACTTCCGTGAAGACCTGTTCTACCGGGTCAACGGTGTGTCGCTGCGCCTGCCGGCCCTGCGCGAACGTGAGGACCTGGCGGCGATCATTCAGGGCCTGCTGGACAAGGCCGATGCGCGTGGCGTAACCCTCGACCCGGCGTTGACCGCGTTGCTCGAAGGCTTCGACTGGCCCGGCAACATCCGTCAGCTGGAAATGGTGGTGCGCACCGCGCTGGCCATGCGCGAGGATGGCGAGCAGGTGCTGACCCTCGATCACCTTACCGACTGCCTGCTGGACGAACTGGCCAGCAGCACAGCGCCCTCCGGCAGCCTCAAGGACAGTGAACTGGAACAGATTCGCGGTGCTCTGGCGCGCCACCAGGGCAACGTCTCGGCCGCCGCCGCGGCACTGGGTATCAGCCGGGCGACGCTGTACCGCAAGCTCAAGCAGTTGCGCGGCTGACGTGGGCGGCCTGTTCGCAAGGCTGGTGGATTCCAGCGACCCCGTACTCATGCGCCAGGCGTTGGCCTGGCTGTATGGTTTCGTGCGCCCCCATCGGCATGCCATCGGCCTGTTGCTCAGCTTGTCGCTAGGTGCATCGCTGCTGGCGCTGGCGCAACCCTGGCTGGTCAAGACCCTGATCGATGAGGGGCTGCTGGCCAAGGATTACCAAACGCTTTGGCACATGGCGGCAATCATGATCGGCGCGGGCCTGCTGGGCACGGTGCTGGCTGGCGTCAACCGCTACCTGCATACGCGCCTGTCGGGGCGCATCCTGTTCGCCTTGCGCGACGACCTTTACCGCCATCTGCAGCAGTTGTCGCCGACCTTTTACGGGCGGCGGCGTATCGGCGACATTCTTTCGCGGCTGGATGGCGATGTGGCAGAGATCCAGCGCTTTGCCGTGGACTCGCTGTTCTCGGCGGTGTCGGCAGTGATCGGCCTGGTGGGCGCGGTGACGTTGATGCTGATGCTGTCGTGGCAGTTGTCCCTGTTGCTGGTGCTGCTGGTGCCGATCGAGGTGCTGTGGCTGCGCTGGATGCGGCGCAAGGTGGAGCGCGAAGTGCGCAACTTGCGTGAGCGCTCGGCGGATGTGTCGTCTTTCCTGGTCGAGACCCTGCCGGCGATGAAGTTCATTCAGGCGGCCGGCCAGCAAGGCCGGGAAGCAGGGCGCCTGGACCAGCTTGGGCAAGGTTACATGCGTCAGCTGCTGAAGGTGCAGGTGACCGAATTCTTCACCCAGGCCATCCCCGGCACGCTCACCTCGTGGTGCCGCGCCTGTGCGTTCCTGGTCGGTGGCTGGTGGGTGATCCAGGGCACCTGGCAATTGGGCGCGTTGATCGCTTTTTCTACTTACATGGGCATGGCGGTTGGGCCGGTGCAGAGCCTGTTGGGCTTGTACGTGGCGGTGCAGCGCATGGCTGTCAGCCTGGGAAGGGTGATGGAATTGAAGCAGGAAGCGGTAGCGGTACATCAGACCGCCAACCCGCAGCCCATCCCCGATGGCCCCGGCGAGTTGCGCCTGGAGGCGCTGAGCTTTGCCCATGAGGGGCGTCAGGGTGCGGTACTGAACAATGTGCAGGTGAGCATCCCGGGTGGCGTGAAAGTCGCCATCAGCGGTGCCTCCGGGGTGGGCAAGTCAACCCTGATCGACCTGCTGCAGCGCTTCTACGACCCGGACGCCGGGCGCATCCTGCTGGACGGCGTCGACCTGCGCGACCTTGACCTGGCTGCGCTGCGCAGGCGAATCGCCGTGGTCAGCCAGGACATCGTGCTGTTCCGTGGCACCCTGGCGCAGAACCTGGCTTATGGCGTGCCCGAGGCCAGCCGTGATGAACTGGAACGGGTGGTGCGCCTGGCGCGGCTGGACAGCCTGGTCGACAGCCTGCCGCTGGGCCTGGATGGCTTGCTGGGCGAGCGCGGCCAGCAGTTGTCCGGGGGCCAGAAACAACGCATCGCCATTGCTCGTGCAGTGTTGCAGGCCCCCGCGATTCTGGTGCTGGACGAGGCCACTTCGGCGGTGGATGAGGCCACCGAACGTGAAGTGATCGCGGCCATCGACCAGCTGTTCGCCGGCCGCACGCGCATCCTGATCAGCCACCGGGCTTCGACCCTGGCCGATGCCGACCTGCATCTGCAACTGCATGACGGCCAGTTGCAGGTACTGGCGCAGGAGGTGATCAAACATGGGCACTGACGTGCGCGTTGGCATCATCGACAGCGGTTGCTCGCCGGAGCAGGCCAACGGCTTGCTGGACGCCCGCCGTTTCTGGCTGGAAGACGGCCAGTTGCGCGAAGGTGAAATGCTCCCCGACCAACTTGGGCACGGCAGTGCGGTGTTCGCCAGCTTGCAACACCAGGCTGGTCCTGTGTCTGTGTTGGTGGCCCAGGTGTTCAGTGCCCAGGCCAGCACCAGTGCGTTGCAGGTGGCTGCCGCATTGCTGTGGCTGGTGGAGTCGGGAGCCACGCTGGTCAACCTCAGCCTGGGCTTGCAGCAGGACCGGCCCGTGCTGCACCAGGCCTGTGCCGAGGCTTTGGCCGCAGGTGTGCTGTTGTGTGCATCTAGCCCGGCGCAGGGTGGGCCGGTGTTCCCGGCCAGCTACCCAGGCGTCATTCGGGTCACCGGCGATGCCCGCTGTGCACCGGGCCAGTGGTCGTGGCTGGGTACGCGACAGGCGGATTTTGGCGCTTACGTGGGCGCGGGTGAGCGGGCGGGTGCGAGCCTGGGTTGTGCGGCGTTGAGCGGGAAGATTGCCGCCTTGCTGCGTGATGCCCAGGGGATGGACCGCCAGCAGGTGCATGACTGGTTGCGTGAGCATGCGGCCTTCAACGGGCCCGAGCGACGGGGCCCCAGCCATGGTTGAGCCGCGCATTGTGGTGCTGGGTGCCGGCCCTGCGGGTGCCGCCACGGCCATTGGCTTGCGGCGGCTGGGTTACACCGTGACGGTGGTGTCGGAGTGGCGCCGTTTCGCGGCAGTTGAAGGTGTTTCGCAGCGGGTGCTGGAGGGCTTGCGTCACGCAGGCCTGGGCGGGGCCTTGAGCCAGGCGGCCATGCCGGCCACCCGCCAGGTGCACTGGAACGGCCAGCATCTGCAGATGAACCGGGAGTTTTTGCTCGACCGGCAACGTTTTGATCAGGCGCTGCGCGAAGACCTTCAGCGCGCAGGCGTGAGTGTGGTCGAGGGGCGGGTGCGTGAGGTCGTGCAGGGGGGCGGTCATCATGTGCGCCTGGACGATGGGCAGGTGCTGACCGCTGATTTCCTGGTCGAGGCCCGAGGCCGCCAGGCACCCCTGGCCGCAGACCGCCTGCGTGGGCCGGAAACGGTCAGCCTGCTCAATGTCTGGCAGGGTAGCCCCGGTGCGCCTGCGTCGGCGGTGGAGAGCCTGGAGGATGGCTGGGCGTGGATGGCACGGCTGGAAGATGGCCGCTGTTACTGGCAAGTCACCCAGGAGGCTGCCGGGCTGCCGGGGAAAGCTGGGTTGGCAGCTTACTGCGTGACGTTGCGGGGCCGCAGCGCGTTGGTCGCCGAACTGTTCGACGATCAGGCATTGATACCGGCACAGGTGCATGCACGCAGCAGTACCGCCATTCTGGCAGGAGAATGTGTCGGGCAGGACTGGATCCGGGTGGGCGATGCGGCGATGGCCGTTGACCCGCTGTCGGGCAACGGGATTTTTCAGTCGCTCTCTTCGGCATTGCAGGCGCCTGTGGTGATCAATACGTTGCTGCGCAGGCCTGAGCGGGCCGAGCTGGCGCGGCAGTTTCACCAGCAGCGGGTCGAGCAGCTGTTTTTGCGTTTTGCCCGCATTGGCCGGGACTTCTATGCCCAGGAACAAAGCCGGGTGGGGCAACCGTTCTGGGCCCGGCGCCAGGGTTGGCCGGATGCGCAACCCCTGCATGAGGCGCCTGATTGGCAAGCGGTGCGGGTTGAGCGGCGGCCTGTACTGCGTGATGGGCTGGTGGATGCGGCCGAGGTGGTGGTGACAGCGGATCAGCCGTTGGGGGTGTGGCACTTGCAGGGGGTGGAACTGGCGCCTGTGGTGCGACAAATACGCAGTGGGCGGCCTGTTGAGGCGGTGTTGTCGGGGCTTGCGGGTGAACAGCAGAGGAGGGTGCGGCGGTGGCTGGGGGAGCAGGGGTTGGTTTGAGATTGCCGGGGCCGCTTTGCGGCCCATCGCGACGCAAGGCCGCTCCCACAGTCCACAACCACACAACCCAACCATACAACCCTGTGGGAGCGGCCTTGCGTCGCGATGGGCTGCGAAGCAGCCCCAGGATGTCGGATCAGAAAAAGGTCCCGACAATCAATTGCAGGTAAGTCCCGGTATCCCGCCCACCTAGTTGCGTACCGCCATTGGCAGCACTGCGCTCCGGCTTGTAGAACCCCACCACCGGGCTGATCAGCAGGTGGTCGTTGACCATCCATTCCACATACAGGTCCAGCTCGCGCCCGGCAAGGTTGCCCTGGTCGGTGTCCAGCGTGTCGAAGTCGAAGTACAGTGCGCCGACGGTCAGGTTGTCCCGTGGCTTGCCCTTCAGCGCTACATGGTGCACTTGGCTGTTCTTGTTGAACGGCCCGGCATAGTTGGCTGCCACTTCACCCTGGAACCAGGTGCCGTAGCCCCGGCTCAGGCCATAGAACAGCGGGTCGAAGCCTTCTGAGAAGCGGCTGTAGCGGTAGGTGGCGGTAGGTGACCAGGGCAATTGGGAGAAGGTCCAGTTGCCCTCCAGGTACCAGGCATTCTCGCGCCCGCCGGTCTTGTCCTGAGTCACGTACTCGGCGGCCAGCTCCAGGTCTTTCATGCCCAGGTTGCCGCGCCCGCGCAGGCTGGCGGTGTCCATGCCGTCGCGGTGTTCCAGGCCCATGATCTGCGCGTAGCGCTGGTCCACGTCGAGGCCGCGGATCCAGCTCAGGCCGACGGTACCGGTATCGGCGACGTGCTCCAGGTTGGCTACCGCCAGGGAAGTGTCGGCCTGGTAATGGTTGTCGGACTTCAACCACATCAGGTCGCCGCGCCAGCCCTGGTTACCGCCCAGGCGCAGCACGGCGGTGCGGTCGAAGGCCTTGCGCGCGGCCAGGTAGTAGGCACCGCCGCGGTCGAAGTTGGCCCCCAGGTCGACCTTGCCCAGGTTGACCGGGTCACCCTGGATCAGGAAACCATCACCCAGGGTGACGACCTGGCGGCCACCGGAAATGTCGACGCCATCTTCGCCCAGCGCCGGAAACAGGTTGGCCGAGCGCCAGCCCAAATACAGGTCTTCGATGGCGGTGCGACGTTCGTCACCCAGGGTCAGGCCGGCGGCGTCGCCATCGCCCCAGGTGGCGGAACTGAGCAGGCTGAAGGCGCCGTAGAGGGTGCCGCTATCGGCCAGGGTCTGGCTGCCGCTGAGGCCGTATTTTACGTAGCCTTCCTGCCAGGCGGTGCTGCCGGGTTGGCGGTTGCCGGCCTGGTTGAAGCTTTCGTCGCTGTGGAAGACGCCGAACAGGGCTTCGAGGTTGGCGTTGAGGGTGGTGCCATCGTGGTTGTACAGCTCGTAGGCTTGGCTGGCGGGGGCGGTTAACAGCAGGGCCAATGTGCAGGCGAGTGTGTGCCTCATGGGTTTGCTCCATGGTTTTTATTGTTGTTTTTTTGTTGCCTGTGCCGGCCTCTTCGCGGGTGAACCCGCTCCTACAGGGCATGTGATACCTGGTGTAGGAGCGGGTTTACCCGCGAAGAGGCCGGTACAGGAAAAAGATCAGAGCTTGATCAACACCGATTTCAGCTCGGTGTAATGCTCGATGGCCGCTGAACCCATCTCACGACCAACGCCAGACATCTTGTAGCCACCAAACGGCAGTGCCGGGTCGAGCGCGCTGTGGCAGTTGACCCACACCGAGCCGGACTTGATGCGCGGGATCATGCGGTGCACCGCGGCCAGGTCGTTGGACCAGATGCTTGCACCCAGGCCATAGGGGTTGTCGTTGGCCATGCCGATCACTTCGTCGATGTCATCGAATGGCATCGCCACCAGTACCGGCCCGAAGATTTCTTCCTGTACCAGTCGGTGACGCTGGTCCACATCGACAATCACCGTCGGCTTGACGAAGTAACCAGGCCCGAAACCTTCTCCCCCGCAGGCGATGGTGGCGCCCAATTCGCGGCCGAGCTCGATGTAGCCGGTGACGCGGTCCTGCTGCTTGGCTGAAATCAGCGGGCCCATCTGCACCGCCGGGTCCAGCCCGTTGCCCAGCTTCATGGCATTGGCAATTCCGGCGATGTCGGCCACCACATTGTCGAAGTGCTTGCGGTGCACATACAGCCGCGAGCCTGCGCAGCACACCTGGCCCTGGTTGAAGAAGATCGCCGTGGCCGCACCGGCTGCGGCTTCCTGCAGGTTGGCGTCGGGCATGACGATGGTCGGCGACTTGCCGCCCAGTTCCAGGGTGACGCGGGTCATGTTGTCCATGGCCGCCTTGCCGATCAGCTTGCCGACCTCGGTGGAGCCGGTGAAGGTCAGTTTGTCTACGCCGGGGTGGCGGCTGAGCGCGGCGCCGGCGTTCAGGCCGGTACCGGTAACCACGTTGAACACACCGGCCGGGTAGCCGGCCTCGTCGACCAGCTCGGCCAGCTTGAGCACGCTCAGTGGGGTTTCATCGGCAGGCTTGAGCACCACGGTGCAGCCGGTGGCCAGTGCCGGGCCGAGCTTCCAGCAGGCCAGCAGCAGTGGGAAGTTCCAGGCGACGATGGCGCCAACCACGCCCACTGCCTCGCGGCGTACGAAGCCGTGGAACTGGTCGTTGGGCATCAACGGCATGGACGCTTCGACGGTGCTACCCTCGATCTTGGTGGCCCAGCCCGCCATATAGCGCAGGAAGTCGATGGCCAGTTGCACGTCCATCACCTGGGCCACGGCGGCGCTCTTGCCATTGTTCAGGCATTCCAGTTCGGCCAGCTGACGCGCATCGCGCTCCATCAGGTCGGCCAGGCGCCACAGCAGGTTCTGCCGCTCGCGTGGGCGCATGCGGCTCCAGGGCGAGTCGTCGAAGGCCTGGCGTGCAGCGCGCACGGCGCGGTCGACATCTTCGGCCTCGGCGGCCGGCACTTCACCCAGCACTTCGCCGGTGGCCGGGTTGCGGAACGACAGGGTGCGACCGCTGGCGGCGTCCTGCCAGTCGGCACCGATGCGCATCTTCAGCTTGCGTTCGAGAAAGGCGCGGGTGGCGGGCAGGATGGGCAGTTCGGAAAGCATGGGGCTGTGCCTCTTGTCATTGGATGTGACGGGCACTGGCGCAATGGCCGTGCCAACCTGGGCATATGGCCGCAAAGCATTGTGGGCGTTGGTTTTTGCCTGAGCGCAAAGTTGCGATTGCCGGGTTGCGCTGTTGCACATTGAGACGGTGTGAGACGGTGGTGAAACAGTGGCTGTTCGGCCTCTTCGCGGGCCCTGTCTCAACATGAAACACCCTGTCGCGAAATGGCACGCTGCAAATGGCCATCCCGGCTCCTGGCCAAGCCCCGAAAACCGCTTAAAGGGTTGAAAGGGAACGCTTTTACCCTAACTGGCACAGTTCCTGTATCACAACCGTCACATGCACACCTGCTGTACCAAAGCGTGCGAAAACGATAAGAACAACAACCGTGGAGGTCTGACCTTGAAGACGACTCGACTCCGGCGGCATGCGGGCAAACTGGCGCTGGTCGCCGCCGCGCTGCTGAGCACCCAGGCCATGGCGGCCGAGCAGGGCCCGAGCCTGCTGCAGAACAAGTGCATGGGGTGCCATATCCCCGAAGGCAACGACACCTATAGCCGCATCAGCCACCAGCGCAAGACACCGGAAGGCTGGCTGATGAGCATCGCCCGCATGCAGGTGATGCATGGCCTTCAGATCAGCGACGACGATCGTCGCACGCTGGTCAAATACCTGGCCGACAAACAGGGCCTGGCGCCCAGCGAAACCGATGGCGTGCGTTACGCCATGGAGCGTCGGCTCAATACCGTCGAGCACTTCGACACCCAGCTCAGCGAGACCTGTGGCCGTTGCCACTCGGGTGCCCGTGTCGCCTTGCAACGGCGCCCGGCCAAGGAGTGGGAACACCTGGTCCACTTCCACCTTGGCCAATGGCCGTCCCTTGAATACCAGGCCCAGGCGCGTGACCGCGACTGGCTGCCGATCGCCCTGCAGCAAGTGGTGCCGGACCTTGCCAAGCGCTTCCCGATGGACAGCGCGGCCTGGGCCGAATGGCAGAAGGCCAAACCCAAGGCGGACGTACTGCCGGGGCAGTGGGCATTCAGCGGCCATATGCTGGCCAAGGGCGATGTACGTGGGGTGATGAGCGTCACGGCCGGAGAGGGCGATACCTTCAAGGTCGAGGTCAAGGGCGCTTACGCCGACGGTACACCGTTCAACGGCAGCGGCTCGGCCATCCTGTACAACGGTTATGAATGGCGGGGCAATGTGAAGGTTGGCGATGCCAACCTGCGCCAGGTGTTCGCCGCGCTGGATGGCGAAATGAAAGGCCGTATGTTCGAAGCCGATCACGATGAGCGCGGCCTGGACTTCAGCGCCGTAAAAGAAGGCAAGGCGCAGTTGCTGGCGGTACAACCGGCGTTCATCAAAGCCGGAGGCGAAAGCGAAATCACCCTGGTTGGCAGTGGCCTGACTGGCAAGCCGGACCTGGGTGCCGGGGTGGAAGTGACCGAAGTGCTGGAGCAGACCCCGACCCTGGTAAGGGTCAAGGCCCTCGCCGCATCCGATGCCAGGCCAGGCCTGCGCGAGGTGGCGGTAGGTGCGCTCAAGGGCGTGAACCTGGCGGTTTACGACAAGGTCGACGAAGTGAAGGTCGTGCCGGCGTTCTCCATCGCGCGCATTGGCGAGAACGGTGCCTCCGTGCCGAAAGTGCAGGGGCGTTTCGAGGCCGAAGCCTGGGGCAAGGATGCCAATGGCCAGCCGCTGCGTATCGGCTACCTGCCGGCCAGCTGGAAGGTCGAGCCGTTCAACGAGCGTGCTGTCGAGGATGAAGACGTCAAGTTCGCCGGGCAGATGCAGGCCGACGGTGTGTTCGTGCCAGGCGGTGCCGGGCCCAACCCTGAGCGCAAGATGATGACCAACAACGCAGGTAACCTGAAGGTCATCGCCACGCTGGCCGACGGTGGCCAGACCGGCGAAGGGCACATGATCGTCACCGTACAGCGCTGGAACAACCCGCCGCTGCCGTAACGGCAGGCTGCAACGGTTTTCCAACGGATCGATTATCGGGAGGTCGCCATGGGCGTACTACTGAACCTGGTCGAACGCAACCTGCACGAAGTACAGGTTGATGCCGACCGCATGCTGTTCCATATCCCCAGCAGTTCGCTGTTCACCGCTGACGCGGTGACCGGCGGCATCATCGACACCTTGCGCCAGCAAGGCTGCTCGGCCGAGGAGCTGATGCAGCGCCTTGGCCAGCAGTTTGCCGGCGAGGATATCCAGGACACCCTGCGCGAGCTGATCGCGCTGGAGCTGGTCAGCGACGGCTCGCCGCTGACCCCGGAAATCGCCCTCAGGCAAGTCGAGCGCACCGCGCTCAACACCGTGGTGCTCAACGTCAACACCGGTTGCAACCTCAGCTGTACCTATTGCTACAAGGAAGACCTGGACAAGCCTTCCGCCGGCAAGAAGATGAGTACCGCCACCGCCGAAGCCTCGGTGGAGATGCTGCTCAAGGCATCACCCAACGAGCAGCGCTACAGCGTGGTGTTCTTCGGTGGCGAACCGTTGTCCAACCGGCCGTTGATCGAGCACATGGTGGCTTACTGCGAGCGGCGGTTCGCCGAGGCGGGCAAGCAGGTGGAGTTCATCATGACCACCAACGCTACCTTGCTGACCGAAGAAATCATCGATTGGCTCAACGCCCACCGCTTTGGCCTGTCGATCAGCATCGATGGCCCCAAGACCGTGCACGACCGCAACCGTATCACCGTGGGCGGGCAGGGCACCTATGACGTGGTGCGGCGCAAGGCCGACCTGCTGCTGTCGCGCTACACCAGCCGGCCGGTGGGGGCCCGGGTCACGCTGACCCGTGGCATTACCGACGTTGAAACCATCTGGAACCACCTGTTCAATGAAATGGGTTTCGCCGAGGTCGGCTTTGCCCCGGTTACCTCTGGCGACATGGCCGACTTCAACCTCACTGGCGAAGAGCTGGTGCAGGTCTTCGCCAACATGAAGGCACTCGGCCGGCGCTACCTGGAGGCGGCACTGGAGCACCGCAACATCGGCTTCTCCAACCTGCACCAGTTGATCACCGACATCCACGAAGGCCACAAGAAGGCCCTGCCGTGTGGCGCCGGGTTGAAGATGCTGGCGGTGGACCACGAAGGTGAGCTGAACCTGTGCCACCGCTTCACCGGCTCCAGCCTGCCCACCTTCGGTAACGTGCACCAGGGCGTGAAGCAGGCGCAGCTCAACGACTTCCTGTCGCAGCGCCTGGACCGCAGCAACACCGGCTGTGAAAGCTGCCGTATTCGCAACCTGTGCTCCGGCGGCTGCTACCACGAAAGCTATGCGCGCTACGGCGACCCGCAGCACCCGACTTACCACTACTGCGAACTGATGCGCGACTGGGTGGACTTCGGCATTGAAGTCTACAGCCGCATCATGGCCGTCAACCCGGCCTTCATCGATCGCTACATCACCCCGCGGAAGGCGCATTGACATGAAGCACTTGAAGCCCCTGAACAACAAGGCGCGCATCCTGGAGCAGGCCGCCGCCGAAGACCGTGTCGAAGAAGTGATGGCAATGAGCGCGGTGGCAGGCTGCACGGCCACTACCGACCCGGGCTGGGAGGTGGACGCCTTTGGCGGCGTGAGCTCGCTGTGCCAGCCGATGGAGGCTGACCTTTATGGTTGTTCCGACCCTTGCTGGTGGCCGGCCCAGGTGCCGGACATGATGAGCACCTACCAGGACTGGAACGCCCAGGCGTCCAACTCGGCAGAGGACTGGCGCAACCTCGGTACCGTGTTCCCGAAAGACAAGTGACGGCCCAACAAGAATGACAAGGGGAAACCGCATGAAAGCTGGACGCTGCGCGCCATTGGCGCTCACCATCGCCGCCATGGCTTGCGCCGGGCAGGCACAGGCCGACGACACTGGCCCGGCACTGAAGGCTGGCCACGAATACATGATCGTGACCAACTACCCGAACAACCTGCATGTGGTCGATGTGGCCAGTGACACGGTCTACAAGAGCTGCCGGATGCCCGACAAGTTCGGCCCTGGCACCGCAATGATGGCGCCGGACAACCGCACCGCCTACGTGCTCAACAACCATTACGGCGACATCTACGGCATCGACCTGGACACTTGCAAGAACACCTTCCACGCCAACCTGTCCAGCGTAGCCGGTGAAGTCGGCCGGTCGATCTATTCGTTCGCCATCAGCCCAGACGGCAAAGAGGTGTATGCCACGGTCAACCCGACCCAGAGGCTGAACGACCATTACGTGGTCAAACCACCGCGGCTGGAGGTGTTCAGCACCGCTGATGGCCTTCAGGCCAAGCCCGTACGCACCTTCCCGATGCCGCGCCAGGTGTACCTGATGCGCGCCTCCGACGATGGCAGCCTGTACGTTGCCGGGCCGGACATTTACAAGATGGACGTGAAGACCGGCAAGTACACGGTCGCCCTGCCGCTGCGCAACTGGAACCGCAAAGGCTACAGCGCCCCGGACGTGCTGTACTTCTGGCCGCACCAGAGCCCGCGCCATGAGTTCACCATGCTGTACACCATTGCCAGGTTCAAGGATGACAAGCAGGACCCGGCCACCGCCGAACCGCTGTATGGCTACCTGAGCATCGACCTGAAGACCGGCAAGACCCACACCCAGGAGTTCGCCGACCTGACCGAGCTGTACTTCACCGGCCTGCGCTCGCCCAAGGACCCGAACCAGATCTACGGCGTGCTCAACCGCCTGGCCAAGTACGACATCAAACAGCGCAAACTGATCAAGGCGGCTAATCTGGAGCACACCTACTACTGCGTGACGTTCGACAAGAAGGGCGACAAGCTTTACCTGGGCGGCACCTTCAATGACCTGGCGGTGTTCAACCCGGATACGTTGGAAAAGGTAAAGAACATCAAGTTGCCGGGTGGTGACATGTCTACCACGACGCCGCAGGTGTTCGTTCGCTAAACCGGTCTGTGCTTCTTCGCGGGTAAACCTACAAAGGACGGCGCCACATTTGAGGCCGGTGGAGGTTTTTGTAGGAGCGGGTTCACCCGCGAAGAGGCCAGCACAGAAAACACAAGAACAACAAGAGAACGCCCATGCCCCAGCCAAGCTACACCCAGGGCACCCAGGACAAGCCCCTGCTGACCCAATGCATCGGCGACGCCTTCGACGCCACCGTGGCCCGCTTCCCCGACCGTGAGGCGCTGGTGGTTCACCATCAGGCCCTGCGCTACACGTGGCGGCAACTGGCCGACGCCGTCGACCAGCACGCCCGCGCGCTGATGGCCCTGGGCGTGCAGCCCGGTGACCGTCTTGGCATCTGGGCGCCCAACTGCGCCGAGTGGTGCATTACCCAGTTCGCCAGCGCCAAGGTCGGCGCGATCCTGGTCAACATCAACCCGGCCTACCGCTCCAGCGAACTGGACTATGCCCTTGGCCAGTCCGGCTGCCGCTGGGTGATCTGTGCCGACGCATTCAAGACGTCCGATTACCACGCCATGCTGCAGGGCCTGCTCCCGGGCCTGGCCAGCAGCCAACCGGGTGCGTTGATCTGCGAGCGGTTCCCCGAACTGCGTGGCGTGGTCAGCCTGGCGCTGTCGCCACCGCCGGGGTTTCTGGCCTGGCACGCATTGCAGGCCCGTGCCGAGGCCGTCAGCGGCGAGGCCCTGGCCGCACGCCAGGCACAATTGCGTTGCGACGACCCGATCAACATCCAGTACACCTCAGGCACCACCGGTTTCCCCAAGGGGGCCACCCTTAGCCACAGCAATATCCTCAACAACGGGTACATGGTCGGTGAAAGCCTGGGCCTTACCGAGCACGATCGGCTGGTGGTGCCGGTGCCGCTGTACCACTGCTTCGGCATGGTAATGGCCAACCTTGGCTGCATGACCCACGGCAGCGCACTGATTTACCCCAGCGATGCCTTCGACCCGCTGGCCACGCTGCGCGCAGTGGCGCAGGAAAAAGCCACTGCGCTGTATGGCGTGCCGAGCATGTTCATTGCTGAACTGGACCATCCGCAGCGTGGTGAATTCGACCTGTCGAGCCTGCGCACCGGGATCATGGCCGGCGCGACCTGCCCGATCGAGGTGATGCGCCGGGTGATTGGCGAGATGCACATGGCCGAAGTGCAGATTGCCTATGGCATGACCGAGACCAGCCCGGTGTCCTTGCAGACCGGTGCCGCTGACGACCTGGAGCGTCGCGTGACCAGCGTCGGTCGCACCCAGCCCCGGCTGGAGAGCAAGGTGGTGGACGCTGAAGGCAACACTGTTTCGCGTGGTGAGATCGGTGAACTGTGCACCCGCGGCTATAGCGTGATGCTGGGTTACTGGAACAACCCCAAAGCTACCGCCGAGAGCATTGACGTAGAGGGCTGGATGCACACCGGCGACCTGGCGGTGATGGACGAGCAGGGCTATGTGCGTATTGTCGGGCGCAGCAAGGACATGATCATTCGCGGCGGCGAGAACATTTACCCGCGCGAGCTGGAGGAGTTCTTCTTCACCCACCCGGCGGTGGCCGATGTGCAGGTGATTGGCGTGCCCTGCAGCAAGTACGGTGAAGAGATCGTGGCCTGGGTGCGGCTGCACCCGGGGCATGCTGTCAGTGAGGTAGAGTTGCGTGAGTGGGCGAGGGCAAGGATTGCGCACTTCAAGGTGCCCCGGTATTTCCGTTTTGTCGACGAGTTCCCGATGACGGTGACGGGCAAGGTGCAGAAATTCCGGATGCGCGAGATCAGTGTCGAAGAGCTGAAAGCAACAGCCTTGCCCAAGATTTGAACCGCCTGCGCGCTCGCCCGTAGGAGCGGGTTCACCCGCGAAAGGGCCGGCCCTGCTGGCCAGTATCCCTGGCCATTCACCGTCGCAGCCGCCACCGTATTCGCGGGTAAACCCGCTCCTACGCAGATCGGTGGTGGACACGCATCTGGGGTTGGACCCAGGCCGCCGTAGGAGCGGGTTCACCCGCGAAAGGGCCGGTCCTGCTGGCCAGTATCCCTGGCCATTCACCGTCGCAGCCGCCACCGTATTCGCGGGTAAACCCGCTCCTACGCAGATCGGTGGTGGACACGCATCGGGAGTTGGACACAGGCCGCCGTAGGAGCGGGTTCACCCGCGAAAGGGCAGGCCCTGCTAGCCAGTGAGCTACCTGTGGTAGCGGTGTCATGCCCTCAGTCCTGCAGCCGTTCCGGGCTGTTGAAGTTGCTTAGCCGGCGATCACTCTCGGCGCACTCCAGCCCTTGCACCGCCTCGCGCAGCAAGGCCTTCTGCAAACTCCGCTCACCCGCTGCCCAGGCCTGCTCCAACACCGGCAACACCCGCCTGGGCAGTACGCTGAACATCGGCTGCCAGAAACCACCCTGACGCACCATTGCCGCGCTGTTACCGGCCACTGCCAGCCGCAGCAGGCCCTCGATCAATTCGCGATCAACCAGCGGCGCATCGCAAGCCAGCACCACCACCCACGCATGACGTGCCACCCTGAGTCCGGCAATCACCCCCGCCAGCGGCCCGGGGAAGTCGGCTTCTGCATCGCCCACCAACCGGTCGGCGTATGCCTGGTATGCCGCCTGGTTGCGATTGCAGGAAATCACCAGGTCGTCGCTCAGTGGCCGCACCGCTCGATGAACGTGTGCAATCAACGGCTCGCCTTGCCAGTCCACCAGGCCCTTGTCACGGCCGCCCATGCGCTGGCCGCGGCCACCGGCGAGAATGAGGATGGAGCAGGGGGGGAGTGCGTCAGGCATGAAAAAGGGTTCCGGGCAGTCATTGCCGGGAACCCTCCCATTTCACGCGGGGCTTGTCCAGTCAGCTTTCGCGGGGCACGGGTTGCCCGTCGCTTTCATGCGCCTGGCGTCGCCCGGACAGGCGCATCACTACCACGAAGAACACCGGCACGAACACCACCGCCAGGGTGGCGCTGAGCATGCCGCCGATCACCCCGGTGCCAATCGCCTGCTGGCTGGCCGAGCTTGCGCCGCTGGCGATGGCTAGCGGCACCACGCCGAGGATGAACGCCAGCGACGTCATCACGATCGGCCGCAGGCGCAGGCGGGCCGCTTGCACGGCGGCGTCGACGGCGTCTACGCCCTGGTCTACCAGATGCTTGGCGAACTCGATGATCAGGATGGCGTTCTTCGCCGACAGGCCGATCAGGGTAATCAGGCCAACCTTGAAGAACACGTCGTTGGGCATGCCGCGCAAGGTCACCGCCAGCACCGCACCGAGCACACCGAGCGGAACGACCAGCAGCACCGCAGTCGGGATCGACCAGCTTTCGTACAGCGCAGCCAGGCACAGGAACACCACCAGCAGCGACAGCGCCATCAGCAGGGGGGCCTGGCTACCGGACAGCCGCTCCTGCAGTGACAGGCCAGTCCATTCCAGGCCGGTACCGGCCGGTAGCTGCGACACCAGCCGCTCGACTTCGGCCATGGCCTCGCCCGAGCTGTAGCCGGCGGCAGGCTCGCCTGAGATCGATACCGCCGGGTAACCGTTGTAGCGGGTCAGTTGCACCGGGCCGCTGACCCACCTGGCCTGCACGAACGCGCCCAGTGGCACCATCTTGCCGCTGTCGTTGCGCACGTGAATGTTCAGCAAGTCTTCGACCTGGCTGCGCTGGTCACCTTCGGCCTGCACCACCACCCGCTGCATGCGGCCCTGGTTGGGGAAATCGTTGACGTAGCTGGAGCCCACGGCCACGTCCAGCACCGTGCCGATATCGGCAAACGACACACCCAGTGCATTAGCCTGGCGGCGGTCGATTTCCAGTTGCACCTGCGGGCTTTCCGCCAGCGAGGCTTCGCGCACGTTGGTCAGCACCTTGCTTTTGCTGGCGCTTTCGAGCAACTGGTCACGGGCTGCCATCAGCTCGGCGTGGCCCATGCCGCCACGGTCCTGAAGGCGAAATTCGAAACCGGTCGACTCACCGAGGCCGTCAATGGGGGGCGGCAGTACCGAATAGGCAATCGCGTCCTTGAGCTGGGTGAAGGCCATGGTCGCGCGGTCGGCGATCGACTGGGCGCTGTCGTCGGCGCCGCGCTCGGACCAGTCCTTGAGGGTGGTGAAGGCCAGCGCCGCGTTCTGCCCGCTACCGGAGAAGCTGAAGCCGAGGATCAAGGTGGTGTTGCCCACGCCCGGTTCTTCGGCGTTGTGCGCCTCGATCTGCGCGGCTACCTGTTCGGTGCGCATGCGGCTGGCGCCCGGCGGCAGCTGAATGTCGGTGATGGTGTAGCCCTGGTCTTCGGTAGGCAGGAACGCCGTAGGCAGCTGGCTGAAACCGTAGCCCAGCACCGCCAGCAGCACCGCGTACACCAGCAGGTAGCGGCCGCTGCGCTTGAGCGCCTGCACTACCCAGCGCTGGTAGCCGTTGCTCATGCTTTCGAAGCGGCGATTGAACCAGCCGAAAAAGCCTTTGCGTTCATGGTGCTCGCCCTTGGCCACGGGCTTGAGCAGGGTGGCGCACAATGCCGGGGTCAGGCTGAGGGCGAGAAACGCCGAGAACAGGATCGACACCGCCATCGACAGCGAGAACTGCTGGTAGATCACCCCCACCGAGCCTTGCATGAAGGCCATGGGCAGGAATACCGCCACCAGCACCAGCGTGATGCCGACGATTGCACCGCTGATCTGGCCCATGGCCTTGCGTGTGGCGTCCTTGGGCGGCAAGCCTTCTTCGGCCATGATGCGCTCGACGTTCTCCACCACCACAATGGCATCGTCGACCAGAATACCGATGGCCAGCACCATGCCGAACAGTGTCAGCACATTGACCGAGAAGCCCATGGCCAGCATCACGGCGAAGGTGCCCATCAATGCCACTGGCACGACCAGGGTCGGGATCAGCGTGTAGCGCAGGTTCTGCAGGAACAGGAACATGACTGCGAACACCAGCAGCATGGCCTCGAACAGGGTGTTGATGACCTGCTCGATCGACACCTTGACGAACGGCGAGGTGTCGTAGGGGATGTCGTACTTGACGCCTTCCGGGAAGTAGCGCGCCAGGTCCTGCATCTTCGCTCGTACCAGGGTAGCGGTTTCCATGGCGTTGGCGCCGGGCGACAACTGCACGCTGAAGGCCGTGGCCGGTTTGCCGTTCAGGCGCGTGCCGTACTGGTATTCCTGGGCACCGATTTCAACTCGGGCGACATCCCCGATGGTGACCGTGGAGCCGTCCGGGTTGGCGCGCAGGACAATGGCAGCAAACTCTTCGGGGCTGCTCAACTGGCCTTTGACCACCACGTTGGCGGTGATCTCCTGAGTGCTGCGGCTGGGCAGATCGCCGATGCTGCCAGGGGCGACCTGGGCGTTCTGCGCAGCGATGGCTTCGGCTACATCGTTGGGCGTGAGGTTGAAACCGATCAGCTTGCGCGGGTCGATCCAGATGCGCATGGCCCGTTCGGAGCCATACAACTGGGCCTTGCCGACGCCCTTGAGGCGACGGATCTCGTCCATCACGTTACGTGCAAGGATGTCCGACAGCGCTGTTTCATCGAGCTTGCCGTCTTCGGAGGTGAGGGTCGCCAACAGCAGGAAGCCGGTGGACACTTTCTCCACCTGCAGGCCCTGCTGGGTGACCGGGCGCGGCAGGCGCGACTCGACCACTTTCAGGCGGTTCTGCACGTCGACCTGGGCCAGGTCCGGGTGGGTACCCGGGGCGAAGGTGGCGGTGATGGTGGCGCTGCCCAGGCTGCTCTGCGACTCGAAGTACAGCAGGTTGTCGGCGCCGTTGAGCTCCTGTTCGATCAGGCTGACCACGCTTTCGTCCATGGTCGCCGCCGAGGCGCCCGGGTACACGGCGTAGATTTCCACCTGCGGCGGTGCCACGTTGGGGTACTGGGCCACCGGTAGTTGCGGGATGGCCAGCGCGCCGGCCAGCAGGATGAACAGTGCGACCACCCAGGCGAATACCGGGCGATCGATGAAGAATTGCGGCATGAATCAGGCCCTCACTGGCCGGTATGCTGTGCGATGGGTGGTGCAGCGGGCGTGTTGTCGACCTGCACCTGGTCACCGGCCTTGACGTGCTGCAGGCCCTCGACCACCACCCGCTCACCGGCCGCCAGGCCCTCGCTGACGATCCAGCGGTCACCCTGGGCGCTGCCCAGTACAACCTGGCGGTCGCTGACCCGGGCGTGCTGGTCTACCACCAGCACCTTGGGCACACCGGCGCTGTCGCGCAGGATGGCGCGTTGCGGCACGCTCAGGCCCTTGGGTTGCACCGCTTGCTCCAGGCGTACCCGCACGTAGCTGCCTGGCAGCAGGTCGAGGTCCGGGTTGGGGAACTCGCTGCGCAGGGTGATCTGGTTGGTGCTGGGGTCGACGCTGATGTCGGAGAACAGCAGCTTGCCCGGCAGCGGGTAGGCGCTGCCGTCATCCTGGATCAGCGTGGCGCGTGCCTGGCCGTCGCCCACCTGCTGCAATTCGCCGGCGCGCAGGGCGCGGCGCAGGGCGTTGAGCTCGCGGGTAGACTGGGTGACATCGGCATGGATCGGGTCCAACTGCTGGATGGTCGCCAGCGGGGTGGTTTCGTTTTGCCCGACCAGCGCGCCTTCGGTGACCTGGGCGCGGCCGATTCGGCCGGAGATCGGCGCGGTCACGGTGGCATAGCCGAGGTTCAGCCGGGCGCGCTCCAGCGCCGCCCTGGCTTCGGCCACTTCGGCATCGGCCTGCAGGAAACTGGCCTTGGCGTTGTCGTATTCCTGGCGGCTGACGGCTTTGTCGTCGACCAGCTCGCGGTAGCGCTGCTCTTGCAGGCGCGCCTGGTACCGGGTGGCCTCGGCCTTGGCCAGCGTGGCGCGGGCGCTGTCGTGGTCGGCCTTGAACGGCGCCGGGTCGATCAGGAACAGTACATCACCCCGCTTGACGTCGCTGCCTTCGCGGTACACCCGCTTGAGCACCACACCTGCGACCCGCGCACGCACTTCGGCGGTGCGTGGCGCGAGGATACGGCCGCTGAGTTCACTGCTGATGGCCAGTGGCTGCAGTTGCAGGGTTTCCACGCGCACTTGCGCAGTGGGGGCCGGTTCGTCTGGCTCGGCGCTGTCGCTGCAACCGGCCAGGGACAGGCTCAGGAATGCCATGAGCGCCAACGGGCGCAGGCACGGGGAGAGGGTAGTAGGCATGCGGATCTTCCGATGATGACCGTGTACATGCTAAGGCAGACGCTGCCTGGGCGGCTGTTAATACCTGTAGGGCGAGTGTGAAAAAGTGTGAAGAATGATCCTGTCGAGTGGTTGGGTTCTATATTCTGCATGCGCCTGTGCTGGCCCTTTCGCGGGTGAACCCGCTCCTACGGGGACCTGCAGCAGCGGGTTTACCCGCGAAGCACTCGCCACAGGCTTACTTCAACCCAGACGCCCAAGCACCTATGCCGAACATTTTCCTGGTCGAAGACGACAGCGCCCTGTCCGAGCTGATCGCCAGCTACCTGCAACGCAACGACTTCCATGTCCAGGTGATCGCCCGGGGCGATCATGTGCTGGACGAGTACCGTCGGCAAAGGCCTGACCTGGTCATCCTTGACCTGATGCTGCCGGGCATCGATGGCCTGCAGCTGTGCCGGCTGCTGCGCCAGGAGTCGCAGAGCCTGCCAATCCTCATGCTGACGGCCCGCGACGATAGCCATGACCAGGTGCTAGGCCTGGAAATGGGGGCCGACGACTACGTGACCAAACCCTGTGAGCCACGCGTGCTGCTGGCCCGGGTGCGCACGCTGCTGCGCCGCAGCAGTGTCAACGAACCGCGCCTGGACAACGACCTGATCCTGATTGGTGGCCTGCGTATCGACCTGGCCGAGCGCACGGTGAGTTGGCGCGGCGAGGAGGTGGAACTATCCAGCGGCGAGTACAACCTGCTTGTGGTGCTGGCGCGCAATGCTGGTGAGGTGATGAACCGCGACCGTATCCTGCAACAGCTGCGTGGCATCGAGTTCAATGGCACCGATCGCTCCGTTGACGTGGCCATTTCCAAACTGCGGCGCAAGTTCGACGACAACGCCGGCGAAGCGCGCAAGATCAAGACCGTGTGGGGCAAGGGCTACCTGTTCAGCCGTGTCGAGTGGGAGTGCTGATCGGCCATGCTCAAGATCCTGGTGCGGTTGTACCTGGTGATCATCGTCGCCTACGCCGGTGCATTGCTGTTCATCCCTGACACCATCGTCGGCCTGTTCCGCGACCGGTTCATGGCCTACAACCTGGACCAGGCCAAGGGTGTACAAGCGTTGATCGTGCGCCAGTTCCGCCAGGCCCCGCGCGAGCAGTGGCCAGCGGTGGAGCAGGAACTGGCCAGTGATTTCGCGCCACTGGAACTGCAGCTGCTGCGCAGGGATCAGGCCGGTTTGAGCGATGAGGAGCAGGCGCGCCTGGAGCATGGCCTGTACGCAGTGCGCATTGCCGAGTGGGGCTATTACGAGACGGTGCTGGCGCCGCTGGACAAGGAGTGGCTGGTACGCCTGCATTCCCCGCCAGACCCGCTGGACATCAACGTGCTGTCGTGGGGCGTGACCGTATTGATTGGTGCAGCCATGCTGGGTTGCCTGCTGCTGTGGGTTTGGCCGCACTGGCGTGATCTGGAGCGCCTCAAGGAGACCGCTCGGCGCCTGGGCCAGGGGCAGATGGCCGAGCGTACGCACATTTCGCCTCACTCCAACATTGGTGAACTGGCCGGGGTATTCGACACCATGGCCAGTGACCTGGAACGCCATGTCAACCAGCAGCGTGAACTGCTCAATGCGGTATCGCACGAGTTACGCACGCCACTGACCCGGCTGGACTTCGGCCTGGTGCTGCTGTTCGACGAAGTGCCGCCAGCCAGCCGCAAGCGCCTGCTGGAGCTGGTCGGGCATGTGCGCGAGCTGGATGAACTGGTGCTGGAGCTGCTGTCCTATAGCCGGTTGTACAACGCCGACCAGGCGCGGGAGCGGGTTGAGGTATCGCTGCTGGAGCTGGTCGACAGTGTGCTTGGGGGCTTTGCCGAGGAACTCGATGGCCGGGGTATCCAGTGGGAAGTGCGGGCCGAGGGTGAGTTGCCGCGCTTTGTACTGGACCCGCGACTGACGGCGCGCGCGGTGCAGAACCTGGTGCGCAATGCCATGCGCTATTGCGATGAAAGCCTGTTGCTGCGCTTGCGCCTGGAAGCCGATGGCGCCTGCCTGCTGACGGTGGAGGATGACGGGATTGGCGTCCCTGTGGAGGAGCGCGAGCGGGTTTTCCAGCCGTTCTACCGTCTGGACCGCAGTCGCGATCGCAACACCGGTGGTTTTGGCCTGGGGTTGGCCATCAGCCGGCGGGCGATCGAGGGGCAGGGTGGCACCTTGACCCTGGCGCAGTCGGCGCTGGGTGGGGCGCAGTTCAGGATTCGTTTACCCGCCGGCGGATAGGGGGCGCTGAAATCGCGAGAGACGGCCCTGCTAATCCTGCTCTGCCAGCTCGCTGGACCACGACACAAAGCGGTCCTTGCCAGTGTGCTTGGCTTCATACAATGCCTGGTCGGCGCGGACCAGCGCGGTGGTCAGGCTCTCTCCCCGGTCGACCTTGGCCAGGCCAATGCTGATGGTGACCGGGTGCTCGCCAGCGTCCTCGCGCACGCGCTGGCACAGCGCGGCCACTCGCTGCTCGGCCCCTTGCTGATCCAGCCCTTCGAAGAAGATCGCAAACTCTTCACCTCCCAGCCGGGCAAACGCCTGATCGGCCATGCTTGTCTTGATATGCAGGGCCACGCGCTTGAGCACTTCATCGCCCACGTCATGGCCGAAACGGTCATTGACCCGCTTGAAATTGTCGATATCGATCATGGCCAGGTACTGCCCGGACGTCGCCATCCGCAGCTGGCGGTCGGCCTGGGCCATGAACGAGCGGCGGTTGGGAATGTCGGTCAGGGCATCGACGTAGGCCTGCTCCAGCAACACCTTGGACAGGTAGAAATTGTGCAGCTTCGCCTTGCGGATCTGCAGGTAGCTGTAGCTGACCAGGCCGCTTAGAAACACGGCATAGCTGATCAGCATGGCGCCTTCGAGCGCATGGGGCTCGATGCGGGTGTGGTAGAACGGATTAAGCATCACCCAGGTGATGACCATGGCGCAGAAGAATGACCAGCGCCGCACCGGTAGCACCGACATGGCATACAGCACGGTGGACACCCCGAGCACCAACCACACCGGGCGCAGGGCTATCGGGATGCCTTCGATCACCAGGCGCATGCCCAGGGTGATGACGGTAATGAACAGCAGGTTGAGCACGTCGAAGTGATGGCTGCGGCGAGTGAAATGCAGCACTACGATCAGGCTGCCGAGCAGGGCGATGAACAGGAAGGACAGCCAGGTGAAGCCTTGGTCGCCGAGGAAGCTGACGATCAGGTCGAAGACCAGCCAGATCAGGACGCTGATCGAGAATACCAGCAGGCAGAACGAGCGCATGGACTCGAATTCGTGCTGGCGGAACTCGGCGCGCAGGGCGGCGGGCGCGACCTGCTGGCGTACGTGGGCTTCGATGGTCTTGAACATCGGTGGGCTCCTGAGGCTACTACTTTTTCAGGCTTGGACCTTTCGCGGGTAAACCCGCTCCTACAGGGACCGTACGGTGTGGGGGCCCTGTGGGTTTATCCGCGAAGAGGCCGGCCCTGGTAATTCATTGCTGTGGCAAGATACCTCGGGCCCAGGGCCGGTAGCGCAAGGCAAACACTGCCTCGGCATGGCACCCGCTACCCAACCGGGGCTCGGCGGGCTCCGCCCGAAACGCCTGCTCCGGCGCGCTCACCTGGCGGAACGCCTCGCGCACCACACCCACCCGGCACGGCAACGCCTGCTCGTAACCCTGACGCACCAACGCCGGCAAACGCCCGGTGCCGGCGCCATCCTGCCACCACACAGTCAAGCCCAAGCCGGCCAGTTGATCCAGCCAGAGGGCATTGACCCGCGGCGTCAGCTTGCCTGTGCTGAAGGCGCTGATATGCAACGGCTTGTCCAACTGGCGGTTGAAGGCCTGCAACTGGCTGTACAGCGCATCGCGCCGTTCGGTCTCGCGCAGATGCTGGTCGTCCAGCTCCATGGGCAGGTACCAGCCGTCCACTGGCAACTGCCAGGCCTGGCGCAGTTGCTGGTACTGGCTGAGCGACCGCCCCAGCTGCGCTTTCCAGTAGCTGTTCAGGCCTTCGCCATCCAGCTCGTCGAGGCGCTGGTAGTAGGCCGGGTCCATGTACAGCCCCAGCACCAGTTGCAGGCCTTCGGCACGCGCCGTGCGCAGGCTGTTGGCCAGCCAGCCTTTGGCTCCGCCGAAATCGCTGTCGCCATAGGCACTCCATTGCACGATCAGGGTTTTGCCACCTTGGGCCGCGGTGGCTTGCCACAGTTGCTGCCACTGGGCGGGTGTGACGCTGGCATCGCGGTTCAGGGGTTGGTAGAACAGGCGCTGGTCAGCGGTGGCCGGTAGGCACAGGGCCAGCAGGCAGAAGGCGATGAGCGTACGCATCAGAAGGTCATCTCCGCACCGACCAGCACACCGTTGGCGCGCTCGTAGAGGTTACCGCCCAGCGATTGCTGGTACTCGGCACGCACTTTCAGCGAGCCGCGGTAGGCGTTGTAGCGGTCGTCGTCGAACCACCATTGCCAGCGCACGCCAACCCCGGCGCGGGCGTCCTGGCGCCAGTCGTTGCTGGGGTCCTGGCTGGAGAACTCGACAAAGCCGTAGGGCATGAGCGTTTGCGGCGAGCTGCCCGGCAGCTTCCAGGCGTGGCCCTGCTGGTAGCGCGACAGCCAGGCATGGTCGCCGGCGCGGGTCCACCAGGCAGCATCGAGGTAGAGGAACCGTTCGTTCCAGTCGTCCTCATCGATGCGCCAATCGTTGCGCCAGCCTCCCTGGTCGAGGAACGAGGCGGTGGCGCGCAGCAGCAGGTCATTGCTCGATTCGGCGTGGTGGCGCAAATCGCCCCAGTTGCCGCCGACCTTGGCCGGGCTCAGCAACTGGCCAAGGCTGAGGCCGCGATAGTGTGCTTCGTCGATCTGCCGCTGGTGGTAAAGCTCGGCATACAGGTTGAGGTTGGACTGGCCGAGCGGCTTGTAGCGCAGGCCGACACCGGTTCCCATGCTCTGGGCATAGTCGGTGCGGCTTTGGCCACCGAACAGTACCCGGCCATACACTGACAGGGTGCTGCCATTGCGGCTGGGCTCCTCGCCCAGGGCATGGTCCCACATGGCCAGCTGCACGTTCTGCGATTGCGCCCGGCGCGAGCTGCCGCTGCGCTGGCCATTGTCGAGAAACTTGTCGTTGGTCGAGGTGCCGGCCGGCGACCAGGTGCTGGCCAGGGTAATGGTGTCGCGCCGTGACAGGCTCTCGTGGGCGCGGCGCTGGCGGTACTTGCGGGCCTCCAGGCTGCCGTATTCGTCATCACCGTCGACCAGGTTCTGCTCTACGTCGAGAATGCGGCGCAGTTCGCGGCGTGCCGCAGCGCTGTCGGCATGTTCGTCATAGCGCAAGGCGAGTGTTTCGCCAAGGCGGTAGTCCTCGGGGAAGTCGTGAGTGGCGCGTTCAAGGTAGGGAATCGATTGCATGCGCTGAGCCTTGTCCGTCGAGCCAGCCAGGCGCATGCCGTAGTCGGCGCGATAGCGCGGCTGGTTGGGGGCCAGGCGCACGGCTTCGGCCAGCCAGGCGGTGCTCTGCGCACTGTCGCCGGCCAGTTGTGCGGTGCTGGACGCGGCGTAGTAGTGGTCGGGGCGCGGGCTGTGCGCCAGAGCCTGGCGCTGGAAGCCCAGCGCGGCCTGCGGGTCACCTTGGCGCTGGGCGATGGCGGCGCCCAGCGCCCAGTCATCAGCGCTCTGGTGCGCGGCAGCGTCCCAGTAGCGGCGTGCTGCATCGGCGTCGCCTGCATTCAGCGCGCCGCGGGCAGCGGTGAGGCGGGCATTATCGGTAAAGGCGCTGTCTGGCAGGCTGCGCCAGATGGGCTGGGCGGTTTCGGAGTCGCCGGCCGCTTCGAGTGCGTAGGCCAGCGGTAGACGGTTGCCAGGGTCGCCCAAACGCTCGGCAGCCTGGTAGTAGACCACCGCCGCACCCGGTTGGTCGGGCATGGCGCAACGGCCGAGGGCGCGGTACTGGCCCGGTTCGCTCGGGGTGGCCGGCACTGCCTGGCGCACGGCATCGCACTGGCCGGCCTCGGCCAGCCGCCCGAGCAACTGGGCGCGGGTGTTGGCGTTGACCCGGGGTATCAGGCCGAGCATGCGTCGGCTGTCCAGGGGCCCGTCGTCACGGGCATACAGGTTGGCCAGACGCTGTAGCAGCGATGGGCCGAGGCGGCCCTGGCGGCGGTCGTAGGCTTGCTCCAGCAAGTGCCGTGCGTGATCGCCGTCGCCCTGTTCGGTCAACAGGAAGGTGGTTTGTTCCAGGGCTGCGAGGTCGCCGGTCTGCCGATAGCGTTGTTCCCATTCTGCGGCGGTGCGCGGCTGCGGGGGCGGCTGCGGGGCGCCATACAGGCGCTGCTTGAGCACGGCATAGGCCCGAGGGTCGGCGCTGGCGGAGCAGGCCTTGAACTGTTCCCGGGCCAGGTCCGGGTCTTGATGTGACAGCCAGTCGACCGTTTCAAGGCAGGGGCGCTGCAGGTCGTTGCTCAGGCGCCGCACCAGCGCTGCATCGTCGCCTTCGCGGGCCAGTTGCCAAAGTTGCTGGCGCTGCTCGGGTTGCTGCAGTTGATCAGGCGGTAGCGACTGCAGCCAGCGTTGGGCCTGCTGGTGGTGGCCGACGGCAATGGCGCGGTTGGCCATGGCCAGCCGTGTCTGGTTGGCCGCTGCGGGGGAGGGGGCGTGGGCCAGCAGCGCAGTCAGGCCCTTTTCGTCGACTTGCTGGATATAGGCATTGGCCAGGCGTTGCCAGTCCTGGGCAGGCAACTGGCCTGTGTCGGCCAGCGGCTGCAGTTGCTCGATGGTTTCTTTCCAGTTGCGCAGCTGTTCGGCGAAGGTGGCCCGGGCCAGGCGCAGGACCTGGCCGTCCCCACCGGGCGGCAGTTGGTTGAGCCAGTCCAGTGCTTTGGCGGCGCCACCAAACTTGGCCAGGCTCAGGCTGTAGGCCTGCCACAGCTGTACCCGGTGGTTGCCGTCGCTGGCGGCCAGCCATTGTTCCACCTGGCTGGCCGGTGGCGGGTCCTGCTCGATCCAGGTCAGGCGCAGCTCCAGCAGCGCGTCGGCATATTCGGGGCTGTCGCCTAGCTGTTCAGCCAGCGCTTGGGCCTCCTTGTAACGGCGCTGGTGGGCCAGGGCTTCGACCAGCAGGGCGCGGGCTTCGTCGTTGTTCGGTACCCGGCCCAGCACATGGCGGGTCAGGCGCTCGACTTCAGCCCAGTTGTCTTTCCTGGCCTCGCGATAGCTGCGGTCCATGAACGGAAAGCTGGTGAACCGCTGGAAGTCGGTCATCGGCGCCGAAGCGGCAACGGGCAGGGCGGCGGAGCACAGCAGCAGGCCAGTGAAAGCAAGGGAAAAACGCGGCTTCATGCCACCTCCCGGGTCAGATCAATCGCCACTTGTTGTTCACTGGCCTGTTCGATCAGGGCCTGCTCCAGCACCTGCCTGGTGATGATGCCGCGGGCAATCAGGTGCTCGCCGAGGCTTTGGTGTTCGGGGTCGAAGTCGATCAACGCCTGGTTGAACAGGGTGACAGGGACCATGCCGCGCACCTGCAGTAGCGCGCCTAGCATGACTTGGTGATGGCTGACCCGCTCCAGCAGCGCTTCGTCGTCCTGGTGGCGTTCAAGCACGGCCAGCATGTCTCGGGTTTCTTGATGCTGCCAGGGGCTTGGGTAGTGGTAGCGAAGGCCCAGCGTGACCCGGCCCTGGGGGGCCAGGCGTGCCTTGACCGGGCGTTTCAGCTGGCGGCTGATCACACCCAGCGACACCTGGCTGACCGGGCTTTCACTGGCCAGGATCAGGGTGTCGCCGTCTTCGTCCACGGGCAGTACGCCGTAATGGGTGGCCAGCTTGCGCGGTAGTTTGGCGATCAGTTGCGGGCTGAGCTTGAACGGGTTCAGCGGTGCCCAGGGCAGGTCCAGTTGTTCGGCCAGGGTGGCCACCAACTGCTCACTGTTCAGCCAGCCACGCAGCAGCAACTCGCGGCCCAGGCGCCGACGAACCGGGCTGGTGATGGCCTGTTGCAACTGTTCGTCGGTGATCAGGCCCTTGGCCACCAGGCGCTGGCCCAGTGGTGTGCGAGCCGGGGTGGCGATGGCGGGGAACTCGTGGGTGGTCTTGTCCCAGGCCACGCGCCGCGAATCGCCCATTTCCATTACCTGGCGCAGTGCACGCAGGTTGGCGAAAAAGTTGACGAAGTTGCTCCACATCATCCGCGGTGCCGACAGCAGGCCCTCGCCGATGCCATAGAAGCGGGTGACGAACCAGGCGCGCTGGAACAGCCGGTTGAGCAGCATCAGGCCGTTCAGCCACAGCAGGGTCGACAGCAACCAGCTGTCGCTGAGGATCGACATGAAGCGCCACGACTCCGGCGCAATCACCGTGACTAGCCACATGGCCAGCAACACCAGCAGTAACAGGTTGACCAGGAAGCTCAGCAGGTAGGCGAACAGCCCGCGGCGGTCACGCCAGAGGAAATAGTTGAGCGCGCCCTTGCGGCTCCAGCCGAGGTTGCTGGTGCCCTGGAACACGATGCCGACGATCCAGCGCGACTTCTGCCGGATGGCATGCTGCCAGTCACGCGGGAAGTGCTCGCGCACGCAGATCACCTGGGAGAATTCCCGGCTCATGCCTGGGCGCCATTCCTGCTTCAGGGTCAGCGCCGGGTCGGTGATGGAGTAGCGGGCGAAAATGCACTTCATGCCTTTTTGCTTCAGGCGAAAGCCGATGTCGTAGTCTTCGGTCAAGCTCTGTACGTCAAAGGCAATGCCGTCACCGTCCTCGAGCAGTGCGCTGATGGCGCGGCGGCTGAAGCAGGTGCCGACGCCGGCACTGGGCACCTGGCCGGTCAGCGCTTCGCGCACGATCACGTCCTTGCCGTGGTTTTCGGCAAACTCGTCGACATAGTGGCCGGCAGTAAAGCCCTTCCACTCCGGTGCGTAGGGATACACCGGGATCTGGATCATGTCCTTGCTCGGCAGCAGGTAGTTGAACAGGCGCAGCTCCATCGGCGAGATCACGTCTTCGGCGTCATGCAGGATGAAACCGGCGAACTCGATGCCGGCGTCCTGCTGGAAGCGCAGCAGCGCGTCGATGATGTTGTTCAGGCAGTCGGCTTTGCTGGTGGGACCGGGGCGGGCGCAGACCACTTTGTGCACGTTGGGGAAGTGCAGGCACACCGCGTCCACGTCAGCCTGGGTTTGCGGGTCGTTGGGGTAGGTGCCGACAAAGATCTGGTAGTTCTCGTAGTCGATGGTCGAAGCGGCCAGGCGCGCCATTTCACCGACCACGCCGACTTCGTTCCAGGCGGGGACCATGATGGCCAAAGGTTTTTCCGGGACTTCGTACAAGCGCTTCTCATCGGCCCTTTCGAACTTGCCGTAGATGCGAAAACGCCGGATCAGCGTGCGCCCCCAATAGCACAGATCGATGAACAGGTCGTCCAGGCCCAGCAGGAACATCAACGAGGCAAGGGTGATCGCCAGGAGCTTCAGGCCGAACAGCAGGTAAGTGAGAAAATCGATGAATACCAGGCTCATGTGTCAGCCACCGGCAGGGCAGAGTGGGCCATCGTCTTATCCTCGCTCGTTCCCTCGACGAAGGTGCAGGAGATGTCACTGTCATGTACGGAATAGATACAAGCAGCCGAACGCGGGATTGTCCAAATTTCGGGCTGTTTCTTGCGGGCTGCATCTTGTAGCTTTACAGGTCGTTCATTCAGGGAGCTGAACATGCAAGGTAAGGCCCGCAAGATCGTCCAGGCCATTCTCTATGAGGCCATCGCCGTCGCCTGTGTAGCGCCCGCACTGGAGCTGGCGTTCGGCGCCGGCATGGCGCAGTCGACCGTGCTGTCGGTGCTGATGTCAGGCATCGCGATGAGCTGGAACATGGGTTACAACTGGGTATTCGAACGTTGGGAAGCGCGCCAGCCCAAACGTGAGCGCACCTTCCTGCGGCGCCTGCTGCATGCGCTGGGCTTCGAGGGTGGGCTGGTGGTGATCCTGTTGCCGCTGGTGGCGTACTGGCTGGACGTGAGCCTGTGGGCCGCACTGCTGACCAATCTGGCGTTGTTCGTGTTCTTCTTCGTTTACGCCTTTGTCTTCCAGTGGGGCTTCGACAAGGTGTTCGATGTGCCGCTTTCGGCGCAGCAGGCCAAGTGTTGACTTTCGGCTGCGAGGCAGGCTAAGTTCCTACCCCATGAATACATTCCCGCACGTGAACGCCATTATTATTACCGCCATTATCAGCTTGGCGGGCTAGCGCGTACGTGCACCGAACCCGCCCTGGAGGCGGGTTTTTTCTCTCTGACTCCTGGGCAACGTAAAAATAGCCAAGGAGTCATCGATGACCAGCTTCAGTGTCCCTCGTACTACCGTCACCCCCCAGCAACTGCTGTCGGAGCAGGTGCGGCGCATTCTTGCGGCGCCGGTGTACGACCTGGCCATTGAAACGCCCCTGCAAGCGGCCCCGGCCTTGTCTGCCGCCCTGGGCAACCAGGTGTTGCTCAAGCGCGAAGACCTGCAGCCTACGTTTTCGTTCAAGATCCGGGGTGCCTACACCCGCCTGTCGCGTCTGACCGATGTGCAGCGTGAGCGCGGGGTGATCACCGCTTCGGCGGGCAACCATGCCCAGGGCGTGGCCTTGGCCGCATCGCATCTGGGTATGAAGGCAACCATCGTCATGCCCACCACCACGCCATCGTTGAAAGTGGAAGGCGTGCGTTCGCGCGGCGGGCATGTGGTGCTGCATGGCGAGAGCTTCCCGCATGCGCTGGCCCACGCGCTGAAGCTGGCCGACAGCGAAGGCGCGACCTTCGTGCCACCGTTCGATGACCCGGATGTGATCGCCGGGCAGGGTACCGTGGCCATGGAAATCCTCCGTCAGCGCCCGGGGGCGCTGGACGCGATCTTTGTGCCCGTGGGCGGTGGCGGCTTGATCGCCGGTATCGCCGCCTACGTGAAGTACCTGCGCCCTGACGTGAAGGTGATCGGCGTCGAGCCGGTAGATTCCAACTGCCTGCAGGCTGCCATGGCCGTCGGCGAGCGCGTGATCCTGCCGCAGGTCGGCACCTTTGCCGATGGCGTGGCGGTGGCGCAGATCGGCGCCCATTGCTTCGAGCTGTGCCGCCACTTCGTCGACGAGGTGGTGACGGTGAGCAGTGACGAGCTGTGCGCGGCGATCAAGGATATCTACGACGACACCCGTTCGATCACCGAGCCGTCCGGGGCCTTGGCCGTGGCCGGTATCAAGAAGTACGTGGCGCGTGAAGGTGTGCAGGGGCAGACCCTGGTGGCCATCGACTCCGGGGCCAACGTCAATTTCGACCGCTTGCGCCATGTGGCCGAGCGGGCCGAGCTGGGTGAGCAGCGCGAGGCGATCATCGCCGTGACGATTCCGGAACAGCCGGGCAGCTTCCGGGCCTTTTGCCAGGCACTGGGTAAGCGGCAGATCACCGAATTCAACTACCGCTTCTACCCCGGCAAGGAGGCGCGCCTGTTCGTTGGCGTGCAGACCCACCCGGTGCACGACCCACGTGAGCAGTTGCTGGCCAGCTTGCGGGAGCAGGGGTACAGCGTGCTGGACCTGACCGACAACGAGCTGGCCAAGCTGCATGTGCGCCATACCGTCGGCGGGCATGCCGCGTCAGGGGCTGATGAGCGGGTACTGCGCTTCGAGTTCCCCGAACGGCCAGGGGCGTTGCTGGGGTTTCTGGAGCGGTTGGGCAAGCGTTGGAACATCAGCCTGTTCCATTACCGCAACCATGGTGCGGCGGAGGCGCGGGTGTTCGCTGCCTTGGAAGTGCCAGCGGACGAGTTGGCGGGCTTGCCGTCGACGCTGGACGAGATGGGGTACCGGTACTGGGACGAGACTGACAACCCGGCGTACAAGCTGTTCCTGGGCTGACGCGTCTGTGCGGCCAATGCACCCTTGTCTAGCCGCTTGCCGCCTGTGTTCGCTGCGTGACCGCCCCGCCCGAAGGGCAGGGCGATCTCCTGCAGGGAACTGCGCGAGCCAATTTCAACGCTCGCGCATGAAAAAGCCGGCAACGAACTT
Source organism: Pseudomonas sp. GD03862 (assembly GCF_029840855.1). Taxonomy (NCBI): domain Bacteria; kingdom Pseudomonadati; phylum Pseudomonadota; class Gammaproteobacteria; order Pseudomonadales; family Pseudomonadaceae; genus Pseudomonas; species Pseudomonas sp. GD03862. Next base: position 65,136 of record NZ_JAOCDI010000018.1, on the reverse strand, counting down.
GCGGAACGTTTCCAGGCTTTTGAAGTCGGCGTAGCGCTTGAAGTTCTCGGTATCCGGCTCGGGGCCGATGGGCTGTTCCAGCAGCGACACTGACAACACCCGGTCCTGGTCCGAGGTCAGCACCAGCTCATCCATCACCTGCCCACCGATCACAGGGCGACGCATCTGCACTTTCACCCCTTTACTGGCCATCCAGTCGATCAGCGACACCAATGCCTTGAGCGGCTCGCGCTCTTCATCGCGGTACACCGGGAACAGGTGCGCGCGCGACAGCACGGGCACACTGGCCACATGGATCAGCTCATAGAAATGGCTTCCGGCGCTGGTCGGCGAGTAGATCATCAGCGCCAGCAACGGCCCGGTGGTGCGGCTCCCGCCCCAGTACAGATGATGCCCCTGGAAGTCGAAGCCGTCCTCGCTGCGGTTGTTGAACAACTTGCGCCCTTTGATCTGGTCGACGCAGTCCAGCAGCAGGCCATGGCGGCGATGGTTGCCGAACACAGAGGCTTCGCGCAGGCGGGACTTGAGCATCATCATGTGCTTCATGTCCAGGCGGGTTTCCAGGTAGTTGCTGGCGGGCACCCGCTCCAGCAGCGGATAGCGGCTGGCCACGCTGCGCAACTCGGCAAACTGCGTGGTCAGGTCTTTTTTCAAGTGGGTGGCGTAGAGGTTGAGCCCGCTGGTTTCAATCCAGGTCAGCAGCAGTGACAGCAAGCGCTGCTGTTCGCGTTTGTCGTTGCCATCGCCGGCGCCACCGACCGTGCCAGCACGGAAGTCGCTGATCAGGCGCAAGGGGGTGTCGGGTGGCAGCCAGGCGGCGGGTGGTGCGGGGTCGTTTTCACGTTCGGCGGCTTCCCGCTCGTCCTTGGTGAACGGGCAGCCAGGCGCGTGCTCGGCGGTGCCCGGGTTGTTCTTGAGGAAAAGTGTGCCGGTGCTGCCGTTGAGGGTGACATTGAGCACCGGCAAGGCATCGTTGCGGCAGTCGCAAGCCAGCCACTGGTTGGCGTTGCGTACTTTCATCAGTAGCTGGTTGGCCTGTAGCAGGCGCGGGCCGGCGAGGCTGCCGGTGGCAAAGCCGACCAGCAGTTCCTCTTCAGCGGGGGTCAGGCTGCGCACCTGGGTGGCGGTTTTGTCGATGATTCGCATGAAGCAGCTCCAAGCTACGAGCCTCAAGCTTCAAGCAAAGTCGCGCGGCTTTCAACTCGTCGCTTGGCTACCGCCGAACATCTTCGCGGCACGGGCGCGAATCTCGTCGGGGGTCAGGTCCTCTTTGTGGGTGGACACGAACCAGATGTTGCCAAACGGATCTTTCAGGGTGCCGCTGCGGTCACCGTAAAACTGGTCGGTCAAGGGTTGTAACTGGATGCCCCCGGCGGCCAGGGCCTGGGCGTAGACCTTGTCGCAGTCTTCAACATACAAGTGCAGGCCTACACCCGCACCGTTGAGCTTCTGGCTGGCGGTGAGGCCGCCTTCCATGTTGCAGGGGTCGCCCAGCATCAGCGACGAATCGCCGATTCTCAGTTCGGCATGGCCAACGCGACCGCCTGGGGCATCGAGACGGAACATTTCCACCGCCCCAAAGGCTTGCTTGTAGAACTCGATGGCCTTGGCGGCGTCGTTGATGGCCAGGTAGGGCGTTATGCTGTGCTGGCCTTCGGGGATGGGTTTGACTGCCATGTTCGACTCTCCTGTGCAATGGGCGCCGAAAGGCGCCCTGTTGCTTAGAGTCGTTCGCCCAGATGGAAAATCGACAGTGACGCTAGATCGATTGTCTATAAGCGCGGCGGTCAGAAGATGTAGTCGGTGGTCAGGAAGCTCGACTGGCGGTTGCGAATGATCTCGCTGATCAGCGCTTTGTTGGCCTCCTGGAAGCGGGTGGCGACCAGCGTCCGGATGGAGAACACACGCAAAGCGTCATCCACCGAGAGCGTGCCCTCGGCGCTGTTCTTGCGGCCGTTGAACGGGTAGGTGTCAGGGCCGCGTTGGCACTGAGCGTTGATGTTGATGCGCCCGACCTGGTTGGCGAAGATGTCGACGAGGCTGCCGATGGTGGCCGGGTCGTTGCCGAACAGGCTCAGTTGCTGGCCGTAGTCGGAGTCCAGCACATAGTCGATCACTGTCTGCAGGTCGCGGTAGGGCACCACCGGTACCAGCGGGCCGAATTGCTCCTCGTGGTACACGCGCATTTCCCGGCTGACCGGGTACAGCAAGGCCGGGTAGAAGAATGAGCCGCGGCTGTGCCCGCCATGTTCGTTGAGCACGCGCGCGCCCTTTTCCGTCGCATCGGCAACCAGGCCATCGAGGTAGTCGACCTTGCCAGGCTCGGGCAACGGTGTCAGCGCCACGCCAGGTTCCCACGGCATGCCGGGCTTGAGCGCCGCCAATTTGTGCTGAAACTTGTCGAGGAAGGCCTCGACCACATCCTCGTGCACGAACAGGATCTTCAGTGCCGTGCAGCGCTGGCCGTTGAACGACAACGCCCCGGTGACGGCCTCTTCGACAGCGTTGTCGAGGTCGACCTGGGGCAGCACGATGCCCGGGTTCTTGGCGTCCAGGCCCAGTGCGGCGCGCAGACGATGCGGGCGTGGGTGCAGTTTCTTCAGGTCGCTGGCGGCCTTGTGGGTGCCGATGAAGGCGAATACATCGACCTTGCCGCTGGCCATCAGCGCGCTCACCGTTTCCCGGCCGCGTCCATAGATGACATTGATCACGCCTGCCGGGAAGCTGTCGCGGAACGCTTCGAGCAAGGGGCGGATCAGCAGTACGCCGAACTTGGCCGGCTTGAACACCACGGTGTTGCCCATGATCAGCGCCGGGATGAGCGTGGTGAAGGTCTCGTTCAGCGGGTAGTTGTAGGGCCCCATGCACAGGGCCACGCCCAGCGGGGCGCGACGGATCTGGCCGAGGGTGCCTTGTTCCAGCTCGAAGCGGCTGGAGCGGCGGTCCAGGTCCTTGAGGGCGTTGATGGTGTCGACGATGTAGTCGCAGGTGCGGTCGAATTCCTTTTCCGAATCCTTCAGGTTCTTGCCGATCTCCCACATCAGCAGCTTGACCACGGCCTGGCGCTGTTCACGCATGCGGGCAAGGAAGGATTCCACATGCTGGATACGCTCGGCCACGCGCATGTTCGGCCAGGCGCCACGGCCTTTGTCATAGGCCTGTACGGCGGCATCGAGGGCGGTAAGCGCGGTCTCGGCATCCAGCAGCGGGGCGCTGCCCAGTATGACCTGATGCTCTTCGTCGCCTTGCTTGAGCCACACCGGGCTACGCACCGTGGCCAACGGGCCGTCCCAGCGCCTGAGCTCACCGTTGACCAGGTAGTCGCGTTGTTCCAGTGGGGCTCCCAGGCGCCAGGTTTCCGGGATGTTCTCGGCGCTGGGGAAGAGTGAATCGAGCAAACGGTCCATGGGTACTGCACCTCACATCAAAGGGCGGTTTTCAAGTCAGTTGAATCGTTTCAGCTACGAGCATGCACTGGCTGCAGGAAAAACACCAGTCTGGTTCAACATGGCCGCCAATGCCTGTCCGGCAAGCAGTCAGCGAACTGAAAGACGTTGATGCAAAGTAGGCGTCAAAGGTTACTCATTGATAGCGAAGTAGCCAGCGGACGCTCGATGGGCATGGTTATAGCAAAAGTTGTGTTGAGCATTGGTTTGATGCGGGGAATTTGACGCCATGAAACTTGATCAAAAGTCAGCCAGAAGCCGCTTGCCAAAGCGTTTGCAGGCATCTTAAATTGTTACTGAATGTGATAGTAAAGTTTCAAGTAAAACAATAAAAATCAAAGTATTAAGTGTTTTTGCCGGGTTTTTTCTCTTGTTCCGATTGGCCAACAGTGCACTTCAAAGGACGTCGAAGAAGAAATGAAAAAGACCTTGACGACTGTGGCGCGCAAGCTCCTGTCGCCCTCCCTGCGCTACGAAATCAGGCTGCTGGCCAGCAAAGTGCGAGAAATGTTGGCGCGTGCCTGTCTCTGGCGTTGGGAAGTCGCCAGGTTCCGCCCGCAACAGGAGAGCCCGTACGAAATCCTCTACATCGGTCGCAAGCAGCAACGAGAAATGGCCAAACTGCTGATCGGTGGCAAGGGCCAGGGCAGCGCATCGATCGTGGACGGTGCAAGTGCCACGGCGGCTGCCAGCCACGTCGTGGTCATCAGCGAAATGCCCACGTCGGGGTCGCTGTCAGTGCCGCACTACCTGAGCGCCGTGGTGCCGCTGGGGCGCCCTCTGGAAGACATAACTGCTCGCTACGACAGCGAACTGCGGCGCAGCATTCGCAAGAACCGGCCGCTTTATCACATGCGCCAAGCCCTTTCGGACGAAGAAATCGCCATGGCCGACCGGGATCTGCTGCGCCCTTATGCTTCGGCCCGGCAGGGCATTCATGCCGCGCAGTTTCCTACCGAAGAGGTGTTCCGTATTGCCAAGAGTGTCGGCCGGCTTGACTTGATCATGCTGGGCGATGAGGTGATTGGCTGCCACCTGGGGTGTGAAGTGGTACGCAGCGGCAAGCGTTACTGGAGCACGTTGCGCTTTGGCTATTGCGAGGCGGTGTTTTCCGATGCGAAGAAATTGCGCGAGGTGAATTCGATCACCACTTTCATGGCGCTTGAATGGGCACTGGAACAGGGCTTCGATTATTACGACATCGGCCTGTGTCTGGCGCGCCCGGACGACGGCCTGCTGAAGTGGAAGCGCCGCCGCGGTGGTGATATCGACTCGCTGGGTAACCATGCGTACCTGTTTGTCCGCCTGCCCAAGACCGGTACGGCAAAGTTCCTGTGGGACACGCCGATGTTCGCGGTCGAAGGCGACAAGCTGACGTTGCATCTGGGGCTCCCGGATGGCCCAAGCGATGAGGAAGTTGCCAGCCGCTATCACGAAATGGTGTTTGGTGGCCTGCACAAGATTTATCTCTACGGAGGCAGCGGGGCAGGCGAACCGTTTGTGGAAACATTGCGCAGCCGTTACGCCAGCTTGCAGTCACCGCCCACCATGGAAAGAGTCACGAGTAGTTGAGTAACTGCCAGGGATGCTTTGATCTGGCGCCGGGCGCCGGGCTCCAGTCTTCGTCATCAGGGGGGGACGCTTCATGGGAAGCGACATCTCGCAGTTCAGTGCATCGCCCGCAGCCAGGCAACACACCTGGACCTTGGCCGCCTACCGATACATGGCGCGCAAACGGCTGGGTGGAAAAACGGCGATCGATCTCAAGAGCGTCGCCACCAAGAGTTGGGACATTGCCCCGGGCGAAGCCACGGTTTCACCGCCGGCCATTTTCCTGCCTGGCCAGCTGGATCGGGTGACGGGCTGGGAAGGCAAGCGGTTTTACCCCTACGTGCACCCGGCGCAGACCATGGCGGGAGGTATCCACACGTTGCAAGGGCCAACCCGTGGCTACCTGATCAAGGATGTATGGCTGGTCGATGGGGCATTGTACAAGGGCAAGGCCAGCCACTGGCTGTCACAGAAGCCGAGTACCTTCCCGACCATCCTCATCGACCATGAAATCGACCGCGCTGCGATCTACTGCACGCTAAACGGTAACGCCTGGTTCGGCACCTGGCTGATGGAAGATTGCCCGACCTATGCGCTGGCCTGCAACGAGGGCATCCCGGTGACCACCGCCCCCTCTGCCAGGTATCCGCTGTTCACCCAGGCACCGGCCTATGAAGACTGGCTCGACATGAAGCCTTTGCGCCTGCGCAGTGCGTTCTTCCGTGAGCTGGTGCTGTTCGATGACCAGAGCAACAACCGCAGCCGGCATGCTCGCTACCGAGCCATGGGTGACAAGCTGCTGTCGCATGTGACGCACACGCAGCACCCGGGGGTTTTCCTGTTACGGGGCGGTGATGGTGACCTGCGCCTGTTGCGCAACGAGCTGGAGCTTGCCGAACACCTGCGCACGACCCGCGGTTTTCGCATCGTCAACCCGCTGAAGTCCGATGTGCCGAGCATTGTCGCGGCCTGCGCCGGGGCTAAAGTGGTCATCGGGGTGGAGGGTAGCCAGTTGGTGCATGGCGTGAATGTGCTGCAGGCGGGAGGCTGCCTGCTGACTTTGCAGCCGCCGAACCGTTTCGTCAGTTACTACAAATACCTGACGGATCGTGATCACCAGCATTTCGGCTTTGTGGTAGGCCTACCGGAAGGCGATGGTTTCCGGATCGATATTGACGAGGTGGAGCGCACGCTGGATCTGTTCCCTCGATAAATGTGTAGTATCCGTGCATGGATCAGCGGCGGGCAGGGCAGTAGAGGATGATCGAAGTATCACGGTTCTGGCGCGACCCTGCCTTGCCGTTCGTCGAAGCCCGACGGGTAGGGGACGGGCGCAAGGTGTGCTACGCCGCGCACTCTCACGAGAGTTTCTCCATCGGGGTGATCACGGGGGGACGTAGCACTTACATCAACAGTGACCAGTGCGTTGAGGTTGGGGCGGGTACCACGGTGTTGATGAACCCGGGTGTGGTGCATACCTGCAACCCTGTTGCCGGGGAACCCTGGTCTTACCTGATGCTGTTCGTCGATCAGCCTTGGTTGCAGGCAGTGGGTTTTACCCTGCCCACGCAGACCTGGAGCCGCTCGCCTGTGTTGTATCGGCGGCTGTTGCAGGCCTTTGCCGACCTGTTCGATGCCAGGCTGCCTGATCGCGAAGCCCGCCTGGCGGCCCTGTTTCACGAGTTGCCGGGCATGCTTGGTGGTAATGCCAGCGAGGGTGGCGAGGGCAACCCACGGCTGGATGCAGCGGCAGCGTTCATACGCGCCCATCGCAGTGACCCGCTCAGCCTCGAGGACATCTGCGGGGCTTGCGGCCTGTCTCGGTCCTACCTGATTCGTGCCTTTCGCCAACGCTTCGGCCTGACGCCGCATGGCTACCTGCTAGACCAGCGCGTGCAACTGGCCCGGGCGCAGTTGCGCCAGGGCCGCTCAATTGCTGAAGTTGCACAGGAGGCCGGGTTCGCTGATCAGGCACACCTGCAGCGGGCATTCAAACAGCACCTGGCGGCGACACCGGGGCATTACAGAAATGCCGTCGCTAGCCTGGGCGCTCCTGCAGGAGCCGTGCAAGCCTTAAAAAATCAGGTAAACCGCGCTGACGACCAGTAACACGGCCAGGCTCCGATTAAGCATGCGCAGGTGACGTGGGTTGTCCAGGTACTGGCGAATCACGCTGCCGGCCCAGGCCCAGCAGGCCACCGAGATGAAACAGATCGGCCCGTAGATCCAGGTAAACAGCCACAGCAAGTGCTGTTCACCGCCGGTGTAGGCACCCACCCCGGCAACGGCTGCCAACCAGGCTTTGGGGTTCAGCCACTGCATCGCTGCGCCGTGCCAGGCTGAAGGGGCTTGGGTAGGCTGTGCGTTGTTCAGGTTACCGTCGTCACTGGCCAGCTTCCACGCCATGTACAGCAGAAACGCTACACCGCCCCAGTGCAACATCAGGCCCAGCAAGGGCCAGCGCAACAGCAGTTGATGCAGGCCCAGCCCGACCAGCACCAGCAACAGGCAGAACCCCAGCGTGGCGCCGGCCACATGGGCAACGCTGGCGCGCAGGCCATGGCGGGCACCGCTGCCAAGGGCGACGATGTTGACCGGGCCGGGGGAGATCGAGGCCGCAAGGGCGAAGGCGGCCATGGACAGGTATAGGCTCATGAGGAAGATCCGCGTGGTTGGGGAGGCGTTATCCTCGCGTGGCCGGCGTTCTGATGTATTGAACAAAAGTACCTGCGCACGACTCGCGCCTGCAGGGCTAATGGCGATGCAGGGTTGTTACAGGTTTTGTAATAGTTTTGCGCTACTACAGAAACCTGCTGTGCTTGTAGCATCGTTCTCCCAATTTGTTATCAAGGTCTATATGAGCACCTTCGCGGAGCCCCCCAGTCTTCGGCCTTTCTGGCCATCCTTCTCCCGTCCTTGTGACGTGCCCCTCGTGAGTACCCGCTAATGGAATGGCTAGCCGACCCCACGGCCTGGTTAGGCCTGTTGACGCTTATCGTCCTCGAGCTGGTGCTGGGTATCGACAACCTGGTGTTCATCGCCATCCTCGCCGACAAGTTGCCGCCCCATCAGCGCGACCGCGCGCGGGTCATTGGCCTGAGCCTGGCGCTCATCATGCGCCTGGGCCTGTTGGCCAGCATTTCGTGGATGGTCACCCTGACCGCACCGCTGTTCGAAGTGTTCGGCAAGAGCTTCTCTGGCCGTGACCTGATCATGCTGTTCGGTGGTGTGTTCCTGCTGTTCAAGGCCACCATGGAGCTGCATGAACGCCTGGAAGGTCACGTGACCCAGGCCAGCGGCACGCTGCGCCATGCCGCGTTCTGGCCGATCGTTGCCCAGATCGTGGTACTGGACGCGGTATTCTCGCTGGATGCCGTGATCACGGCGGTCGGCATGGTCGATGAGTTGTCCGTGATGATGATCGCGGTGATCTTCTCGATCGGTATCATGATCGTTGCCAGCAAGCCGCTGACCCGCTTCGTCAACGCCCACCCCACGGTGATCATGCTGTGCCTGGGCTTCCTGATGATGATCGGTTTCAGCCTCACCGCCGAAGGCCTGGGCTTCCATATCCCTAAAGGCTACCTGTACGCGGCCATCGGCTTCTCGATCCTGATCGAGCTGTTCAACCAGCTGGCCCGTGCCCGCCGCAAGCGCAGCCTGCAACAGCACAGGCCGTTGCGCGAACGTACTGCCCATGCCGTGCTGCGCCTGCTGGGCGGCCGCCGGGTCGAGGCTGACGAGGTCGGCGAGGAGATTGCCGACCTGGTCGAGGGTGGCGGGGAAGAGGTGCTGTTCGACCGCCGTGAGCGTGTCATGATCAGCGGGGTGCTGAACCTGGCCGAGCGGCCGATTCGTACGGTGATGACTGCCCGTGCCGAGGTTGATGTGATTGACCTGGCGCAACCGGCCGACGCCATTGCCCAGGCCCTGGCCAATTCGCCGTACTCGCGCCTGCCGCTGATCCGCGATGGTCGCGTGGACGAGCCCTTGGGCTTTGTGCACAAGAAGGAACTGCTGAAGGAACTGCTCTCGGGCAGCCAGCCCGACCTGGAAAGCATGGCCCGGGCGCCGTTGAACCTGCTGGAGAGCTTCAGCATCCTCAATGCCCTGGAGCAAATGCGCGGTCAGTCGACCCATATTGCCTTCGTGGTCAACGAGTTCGGTGACTTCACCGGGCTGTTGACCATGACCGACATCCTTGAGTCGATTGCCGGTGAGTTGCCGGATGCCAGTGAGGTTGAAGGCCCGGGCATCGTTCAGGAGGGGGAAGGCTTCGTGGTCAGCGGCGCGCTGAACCTCAGCCAGGTGCAGGCGCGTACTGGCTTCAGCGCCCGTGCTACCGAGGATTACCAGACCCTTGCGGGCCTGGTGATGAGCTTGCTCGACCGCCTGCCGATGGTCGGTGACCGGCTAGCCTGGAATGGCTGGATGCTGACCGTGGAGGCGGTTGAAGAGCGACGGGTACGCCAGGTTCGGCTTACACCGAACGGCGACGCTGACGTAGCAGGTGCTTGAAGCCCTCAAGCACCAGCACCAGTACTGCGGCCCAGATTGGCAGGTAGGTCAGCCACTGATCCGGGCCGATGGTTTCGCCCAGCAGCAACGCCACGCCTACCAGCAGCACGGGTTCGACGTAGCTGAGCAGGCCGAACAGGCTGAATGGCAGCATGCGGCTGGCCAGCACGTAGGCGATAAGCGCCGAAGCGCTGATCGCGCCAAGGATCGGTACCAACACGTACAGCCCGGGGTGTGCTTGCAGGTCAGCGCTGGACAGTGGGCTCTGGATCACGAAGTACAGCGCCCACGGCAGCAGCAGGCACATGTCGCACCACAGGCCGCCCAGGTGGTCGGTGCGGCAGCGTCGGCGCAGCACGAAGTAGACCGGGTAGCCGATCGTTACCAGCAGGGTTTCCCAGGCAAAACTGCCATTTTGGTACAGCTCGTGGCCCACGCCCAGTGCGGCGCAGGCCACGGCTACCGTCTGCAGGCGTGACAGCCGCTCGCCATATACCAGCCGCCCGGTCAGGACCATGGCCAGTGGCAGCAGGAAGTAACCCATCGACACTTCCAGGCTGCGCCCATGCAGGGGCGCCCAGAGAAACAGCCACAGTTGCACCCCCATCAGCCAGGAAGTGCCGACCATGCCGAGCAACAGCACCGGTGTGCGCTTTACCCGGCCCATCAGTTCGCCCACCCGCTTCCAGTCTTTCGAGACAAGCATGAACAAGGTGAGGCAGGGCAGTGTCAGCAGGGTGCGCCAGCCAAAGATTTCTTCGCCATCGAGTGGCTTGAGCAGGGAGGTATAGAAGTACATCACAGCGAACAGGCAGGACGCCATGACCGATGAAACAATGCCTTTTGACACGAATGCCTCGAATACGGGAATTGAGCGGGTTGATCAGCCGCGCATGATCTCAGGGGGCGCATCTTGCGGCAACTGCGTTGCGCCCGGGCGAGTGGCCAGGGCTTCGAGGAACTGGGCGGCCGGCATGGGTCTGGCGAACAGGTAACCCTGCTGGAAGTCCACCCCGTGCGCGGCCAGGTAGTCGCGCTGCATGGCGGTTTCCACACCCTCGGCGACGATGCCCAGGTCCAGCTTTCCCGACAGTTCGATGATGGTCTCGAGAATGTGTACTGACAGCGCATCGGCGCCGATCATGGCAACAAAGCTCTGGTCGATCTTCAGGTAGTCGACCTTGAATTGCCGCAGATAGTTGAGGCTCGACTGGCCGGTGCCGAAGTCGTCGAGGGCAATCATCACGCCCATGGCATGCAGCTTTTCGAACAACTCAAGGGTGACCGGCGTAGGCTCGATCAGCTTGCGCTCTGTCAGCTCCAGGGTCAGCACCACCCGGCCGGGCGGAAAGTGCTGCAGGAATGTGCGGCAGTCATCCAGCAGGCTGAGGTCGCGGCAGTGGTCAGCGGTGATGTTGACACCAATATGGAAGCCGTCTTCCAACAGCCCGGCATAGGGCGCCAGGCTTTGCGCGGTATGTGTCAGCAGCGCGCGGGTCATGGCGACAATCTGCCCGCTGTGTTCGGCATAGGGGATGAACAGGTCGGGGCGAACCAGGCCCTCTCGCGGGTGGTGCCAGCGCATCAGCACTTCCGCGCCAGCCCAGCGGTAATCGCCCTTGCGCACCACCGGCTGAAAATACGGCAGGAATTCATCGGCCTGCAGGGCACGCTCCAGTTCGGCACGCGGAGAGGTGGCGCGGCGAATCTGCCAGCGGCACACCAGCGCCGCCAAGGCACCCAGTACCAGCAGCAGACTGAGCAGGCCAGGGTAGTGGCTGCGTAACAGTTGGCCTTGCTTGTCGGCACTGTAGCCGCCCTGCACGCTGAAAGGGTAGCGGGTTGAGCCAATCAGCACGTTGGCACTGGGGGCCGCAGGGGATACGCCTTTGTGGACCACCCCGTCCTTGCCCATCCAGGCGTCGCCCACGCGGATCTGCAGTTCTTCATCGGGGCCGATCAGGCGCAGTGCAGTCAGCAGGTGGTCGCCATCCACCGTGGTGATTGCACCGTGGTCGCCGTCGCTGGCACGGTAGACCAGCAGCGGGTGGCCCGGCGTAACCGAGTTGCCGTCCATCAGCCATAACTTGCCGTCGACGTAATCGCCAGGATTGACCGGTTCTTCGAACTCGCCGAACAGCGAAGTGCAATAAAGGTTGTTGTGCCTGAACAGGTTGGTCGAGCGCACGAAGGCATTGCGGGTAACCTGGGCCCGTAGCATAAGCTTGACCTGCTCGCATGGGCTGTCAGTCAGTGGAAGCAGCGAATTGGCGGCACGGGACAGGTCGTCGAGAATGTGTTCGACGTGCTCCAGTGCCTGGCGGGTGGTGGCCTGGCTGCTGGCCTGCATTTCGCGCTCGACCTGCCAGTTCATCACGGCCAGGCCGCACATGACCGGCAGCACGCCGACGACCCAGGGCAAGAGCGTGCGCCAGCTGAGTGCGGCGCGGCGTTTGACGGTAAGGGGCATGCTGATCTGACTATCATGAAGTAAAACGAGAGGATAGCCGTTTGTCGCCGCGTACGAGCAACTAAAACGCGACAAACCATTTTACGCAATGTAGAATCGATTTACGAATACAACAATAAGGTCCTTCACTTCCGAAGGATCAAGCCCGCCGAGAATGGGTCCATATGACATACCATGGGTTCAAGCTGATCATAGGTGATTACCTCGCCCGTAGTGTGCGGGGCATTCCGTGCTCACCGCCGTTCCTGTTCCACATCCCACGCAATCAATAATTTTCGCTGCAGATGAGAACACGAACATGGCTGATATCTTTGAAAATCCAATGGGCCTGATGGGCTTCGAATTCATCGAACTGGCTTCGCCGACCCCAGGCGTACTTGAGCCTGTATTCCAGATACTGGGCTTCACCAAAGTGGCCACCCACCGTTCCAAGGATGTGCACCTGTATCGCCAGGGTGGCATCAACCTGATCCTGAACAATGAACCCAAAAGCATCGCTTCGTACTTCGCCGCTGAACACGGCCCGTCGGTATGTGGCATGGCTTTTCGCGTGCGCAATGCCCATGAGGCTTATGCCCGCGCCCTGGAACTGGGCGCTCAGCCGGTAGAAATCGAAACCGGCCCGATGGAATTGCGCCTGCCGGCGATCAAGGGTATCGGGGGGGCACCGCTCTATCTGATCGACCGCTTCGAGGAAGGCAGCTCTATCTACGACATCGACTTCAACTTCATCGAAGGCGTGGATCGCAACCCGGTGGGTGCTGGCCTGAAAATCATCGACCACCTCACCCATAACGTCTACCGCGGGCGCATGGCCTACTGGGCCGGGTTCTACGAGAAACTGTTCAACTTCCGTGAAATCCGCTACTTCGACATCAAGGGCGAATACACCGGCCTGACCTCCAAGGCCATGACTGCGCCTGATGGCATGATCCGCATCCCGCTCAACGAAGAGTCGTCCAAGGGCGCAGGGCAGATCGAAGAGTTCCTGATGCAGTTCAACGGTGAAGGTATCCAGCACGTAGCCTTCCTGACCGATGACCTGCTCAAGACCTGGGATGCCCTGAAGGGGCTGGGCATGCGCTTCATGACCCCGCCACCGCAAACCTACTACGAAATGCTCGAAGAGCGCCTGCCTGGCCATGGTGAGCCGGTCGACCAACTGCAAGCGCGTGGCATCCTGCTCGATGGTGCGTCGCAGCCCGAAGACAAGCGCCTGCTGCTGCAGATTTTCTCGGAAACCCTGCTTGGCCCGGTCTTTTTCGAGTTCATCCAGCGCAAAGGTGACGATGGCTTCGGTGAGGGCAACTTCAAGGCGCTGTTCGAATCCATCGAACGTGACCAGGTACGCCGTGGCGTGCTGAGCACAGACTGATCGCCCCTGGAGTACCGTCGTCGTCATGTTCGTTCGGCGGCGGTACCCCGCCTGTTGGCACGTGCCCTGAACAGGGCCAGGTAGACGATCGAGCCGGTCACGATCCCCACCAGCATCAGTGAGGGGACGATCTGCAGCACCGACTGGCGGATTTCCTGAGCGGTGAAACCCGCTGGGTAGCCACCTTTGACCGTGTATCCATACTTGGCCGACATGGCGCTTGTAAAGAATTCGGACTGTGAAGGGCGTTCAAGGCCGCGGCTATCACCATTGCTCCATATGTAGCGGTCGCCAAACTCGACCAGCAGTGTCAGCCCATCCTGAAAGCCATCCAGTTCGTTGCGAATCTGCATGGCATAGGCTGTCACGATCACGCCATTGTTCTTGCCCTTCTGGTGAAAGTCGACCAGCAGCTTCTGGCGCGTGTCAGGAGGGCCGTAGGACAGTGCGACCCGCTGGCCGGACGACGCGAATGATGAATAATGCTCCAGCGAACCTGAAGCCGTGCTGCAGTAGGGTTGATTGTCTTTGAGCAAGGTCAGCGACCTGACCATGGAGCGGATGGCAACCTGGTCCTGCAAGGCGCTTTTGACGTTATCGCAAGATTCCCCTGCAAATGGCAGGGTGCGCAGGGCCGTCTCGTGCATTCTGTCCAGCGCATTGTCGACGCTGAAAACCGCCTCCTGAACGGAAATGCTGGCGTTTTCCGCAAGTTTCGCTTCCAGCTGGAAAGCCATCACCAGCAAACCGGAAACCACAGGCACCAGCGCCACTGCAATGAGCAGCAGCAGCTCCACCATGCTGCGCCCCGCGTGCATGATTTTCGACATAGGCTAATAGTTCTCCGCTCTGAAACTGTCCGTGGTGAACAGTTGAGCCCTGAGCCTATGTATTTGCTGACCGGGCTGCTGTAGTCCGGCTGCAGTTGAAGCGGTAGGAAAGCGAGCGCCTTGATGTAGCTAACTGCCCTTGAGCTTTTTCAGCACTGCCTCGGCCAGCAAGGCGGTGGAAGCGGGGTTCTGCCCGGTGATCAGCCTGTCATCGTCGACCACGTACGGCTTCCACGGCTCATCATGTTTGCTGTACTCACCGCCGCGCGCCCCAAGTTCGTTCTCCGTCAGGAACGGCACTACGTCGTCCAGTTCGGCCAGTTTTTCCTCTATGTTGGAAAAGCCGGTCACCTTGCGGTCTTTGAGCAGCAGGCAGTTGTTACTCAGCTTGATGTTCAGCAGGCCGACTACGCCGTGACAGACTGCTGCGACAATGCCACCTTTTTCATAGATTTTGCGTGCCAGTTCCTGCAGAGCCTGGCTTTCTGCGAAGTCATACATCACCCCATGCCCACCGGTGTAATAGATGACGCTGTATTCGTTGGCCTTCACCTGCCCTGGGGCCAAGGTACTGCCCAGGCGCGTCATGAAGCGCTTGTCGTCATACCACTGCCAGTCCAGGTCAGGGGCCATCTGCAGGCTTTTCGGGTCGACGGGAACGTAACCGCCCTGTGGGCTGACATAATCGACCGTGTAGCCGGCCTTTTCGACTTTCTCGACAAAGTGAACGGCTTCACCCAGCCACAACCCGGTCGCCCGTTTGAGGGTTGGATACTTCGCTGTATTGGTCAACACCACCAGAATTTTCTTGCTCATGACCCTGCTCCCGTCGCCAACCTGAATGGGCCGGTGCTCCCTGGCCCGAGGGAAAACCTAAATAGCATAGCTGCCACCAGCAACTCCGCCATGGTGTGCCGGACGTGCTGTGCTAACTTGAATCCATCCACGGGCGAGCGTGCCAGGCTTGGCGGCGCTGTGGTCAACCCTGAGCATTGCTGGAGTCACGATATTGGTCGCTAACGGTAAGCCACGCGAGCCCGCGCCGCAGGTCATCCTGCAGTCGCCTGTTTTGCCATCGATCGAGCCGATGGGGGAGCGGATAGCCCAGTTCGACTGGTGGCGTACCTCGCTTGGGCCATTGTCGCGCTGGCCTGCTTCGTTGCGCATTGCCGTGGACATGATGCATTTGTCACCTTTCCCATGTGCGGTGGTCTGGGGGCCGGACCTGTGTGTGGTGCATAACGATGGCTACCGGGCGTTGCGGGCATTACCGGATGCGCTGGGCATGGCGTTCGATACCCTGTGGAGTGATATCTGGCCTGCAGTGGGCCCCTGGGTGTTCAAGGCACTGGAAGGCCACTCGAATTTTGTCGAGGACCCACCCCTGCGTATCGTCCGCAGTGAAGGCGCCGAACCACTATGGTGCGCATTCGGTTATGCCCCCCTGCACGATGAACTCGGTAACGTGGCGGGGTTTCTGCATACGGTGATCGAGACCACGGCCAGCGTCGAGGCCCACCGCCATTGGCGTGAGCAGGTGCAGAGCTTTGAACGCCAGGTTGAGCAGCATGTGGCCGAGCGAGAGCAGTTCTGGTTGCTGTCGCGCGAAGCGATGATGATGCTCACCCCAGAATTGAAACTGCATGCCGCCAACCCTGCCTGGTACCGCATTCTGGGCTGGACACAAGAGCAGGTGCAGACGATGTCGGTGATGGAACTGGTGCACCCGACAGAGCGTACCGAAGTACGATTGGCAGTGTCCGGGCTGTTCCAATGCAGCCACGCGGAGCAGCTGGAGATCCGCCTGCGACACCGCGATGGTCACTACCACTGGTTTCGCTGGAGTGCGAGGTTTGACGGCAGCCTGCTGACGGCGGTTGGCCGGGACATCACCGCAGACCGTGAAGAGGCGGCGCGTCAGGCAGAGGCGCTGATGCACAACAGTGAGCGTATGGAGGTGGTTGGCCAGTTGGCGGGCGGCATGGGCCATGAAATGAACAACTTGCTGTCCGGTATCGGTGGCAGCCTCGAACTGCTGCAGCGGCGCCTGCAGGAGGGGCGGCTGGAGCGTGTGGAGGCCTACGTGGACGTTGCGCGCGACTCGGTGCAGCGTGCCATGGACCTGACCCATCGGTTGATCGCATTTTCCCGCCATCAGCCATTGGCCCCTCGGCCACTGGACTTCAATCGGCAGTTACGTCTGAGCGAACCCCTGTTGCTGCGGGCGCTGGGGGCAGAGATGCGCTTGCACTGGCAACTGGACGTTGCACCTTGGGCAGTGAGCCTGGACGTACCCCAGCTAGAGAATGCCTTGATCCACTTGTGTGCCAATGCGCGTGAAGCGTGCCTGGAACAGGGCAATGTCACCATCAGCAGCGTCAACGAACGGCTGACCGCGTTCTTCCCGGATGAAGGTGGCTTGCCGCCGGGCGACTATGTGGCCTTGCATGTCGAGGATGATGGCCATGGCATGGCCGCGGCGGATATCGCCAGGGCTTTCGAACCGTTTTACACAACCAAACCTCTCGGGCGTGGGGCCGGGCTTGGCCTGTCGATGGTGTATGGCTTCGTCCGTCAGTCGGGGGGGTATGCCTGGATCGAGTCGACGCCGGAGCAGGGCACCAGGGTTTCCATGCTTTTCCCGAGGAGCCATGAGCCGGTTCCGGATGAGCCCGCGCCGGTACCGCTTTCGCAGCGCATGGCACGGGGTGAGCGCCTGCTGCTGGTGGATGACGAGCTTGATCTGCGCGCGGTCATGCGCGAATACCTGACTGAGCGTGGGTTTGACGTCACGGATGTGGGCGATGCCAATAGCGCACTGGAGCGCTTTCGCCATGGCGGCCCTTTCGATCTGGTCATCACCGATATCGGTTTGCCGGGTGGGTTCAGTGGCCGGCAAGTGGCCAAGGCCATGCGCATGCAGCTTGCACAGCAGAAAATTCTGTTCATCACCGGTTATGCGGATCAGTCCATTGAAGCGCAATTGCTCGATCAGCCGGGCACGGCATTGTTGAACAAGCCGTTTTCGCTGGCGCATCTTGCCGATGAAGCGCTACGCCTGCTTGACGTGTAGGGCGCTTCAAGGCTTGCCTAGAATGTGTGTCACTCGAGCCTGCAACTGCTGCAACTCGAACGGCTTGCAGATCAGGTGCATGTCAGCGCCCAGGAAGCCTTCGCGGGCCATGGCCGTTTCCGCGTAACCGGTGATGAACAGCACCGGTAATCGTGGGCGCAGGCTGCGGGCAATTTCTGCCAGTTGCCGGCCGTTCATGCCGGGCAAGCCCACATCGGTGATGAGCAAATCCACCGGTTGTGCCGAGCGCAGCACCTTCAGTCCCTCGTTGGCGTCGGCTGCGCTTTGGCAGGGGAAGCCGTTTTCGTCCAGCGCCTGGCAAAGCAGTTGGCGCACATGGGGATCGTCCTCGACAACCAGCACGTGTCGGCTGTAGCCGTCTTGCCTGGCCGGCACAGGCTTGCTGGATGGCCGGGCCTGGTCGACATGGCGTGGCAAATACAGCTCCACCTGGGTTCCCTGGCCAATCTCGCTGCTGAGGGTGATATGCCCATGGGACTGCTTGCTGAAGCCGTACACCATCGACAACCCCAGGCCAATGCCCTGGCCGGTCGCCTTGGTGCTGAAGAAGGGTTCGAAGGCGTGCTCCAGCGTGCTTTGCGCCATGCCTTGGCCGCTGTCGGTGATTCGCAGGCGCACATAGTCGCCAGTGCGCAAAGCGCCGTCAGCAGCTTGCTCGGTGGCGATGTGATGATTGTTCGCCTCGATGCATAGCAGGCCACCGTTGGGCATGGCCTCGCGGGCATTGAGCAGCAGGTTGTCGAGGGCCTCCTGCAACTGCTGGTCATCCGCCTCCACGGGCCACAGGTCTTTGGCCGCGTGCACTTGCAGGGTTATCGACGGGCTCAGGCGAGCGCCCAGGCGTTCCGCCTTGAGCAAGGTATGCAGGTCTATACGTTGGCTGTGCAGCGATTGACGGGAAGAGAAGGCAAGCAAGCGGTGGGTCAGGCGGGCGGCGCGTGAAACGGCCTCGCGGCCCATGCACAGAACGCCATCCAGGCCGTCGCTGCGGCCTTGGCGCAGGCGCCGCTGGATAAGTTCGAAGCTGCCGCTGATGCTGGTGAGCAGGTTGTTGAAGTCATGGGCGACGCCGCCGGCCAGTTGGCCAATGGCCTCCATCTTGCGTGCCTGGCAGCGGGTGAACTCACTGCGGTCCTGCTCTTCGTCCGGGGTTGAAGGCCGGCTGTCCAGGCGCTGCTGCATGCCATGGAGCTGGTCACGTGTCACGTACTGTCGCCGCCGGTTGCGCAGCGCGGACTGGGTCATGTGCAGCAACTGGGCATTTTGGTAGGGCGCAACCAGCCAGAGCAGATTGCCCACTGGATGGTGATTCACGCCAGCGGCCGACCAGGCGCCCTGGGTCAGCAGCACGATGGGCAAATCCGACCAGCTGGGTTGCTGGTCGATGAATGCCTGCAGCAAGGCGCTTGGGCCTTGGCTGAACACCTGCTCGGCAATGATCGCCAACCCTGCGCCCTCGGTCAGACGCGCCTGCAGGTTGGCCAGGTCGACCGCGCAGAGGCTGTTGATGCCGGCGGAAGTCAGCAGACGTGAGGTATCCGCCGCCAGTTGTGGCGGTGCGAGGATCAAGGCACGTTCATCCAGCGCCAACGAACTGGCCAAAACGACTCTCCTTTAGGGTGGCCTGATACCCACTGGACCCTGGCACAGGCTCAGGGTTCAACTAAGTTCAGGTACTGCCTACAGGCCCTGTTGCAGCACAGGGTCGTCCGGGTTCTGACGCTCCAGCTCGGCGAGCGATACTTGCACGTTCTGCAACTGGCCGGACTCTTTCCAGTACTGAATCAGCAGCACCCGTGCCCGGCGATTGGCTGGCTGCCGATTGAGCACGGTTTCCAGTTGCTTCTGGGCGGCGTCGAGCTGGTCCAGCTCATGCAGGGTGACCGCCAGGGTATAGCGGTAATCGGCGTTGTCCGGGTCCAGTTCGACGGCGCGGGACAGGGCCAGCAAGGCATACTCGGGCTGTTCGTGGCGCTTCAGCCAAAGCCCTAGCTCATACTGCAGAAAGGCCGAGTCGGGGCTCAGCGCCAGGGCTTTGCCCAGCACCTGGCGGGAGGCGTCGTGGTGGCCCTGGCGCTCGAGCAGGCGTACCTGAGTCGCCAGGGCATTGAGGTTGCCGGGGGCAATCGCGAGCGCACGCTGCAGGGCCGCAGCGGCGTGCGTGTAGTCGTTTTCGTGCAGGTACAGGCGCGCCAGGTGCACTTGGGCGTCGGCATCTTCAGGCTGTTGCTCCAGGGCTTGCTGGTATTGCTCCAAGGCTGACTGCAGGGGGCCGAAATAGAGGCCGATGGCGTCGGGATCGAGGCCCAACAGGGCATCCACGGCGGCAAAACGCACGCTTTGCTCACTGTCGTCCAGCAGCGGGCCGAGTACCAGGCTGCGCTGTGCTGGCGGTAACAGGCGGCGGATACTGGCAATGGCCGCTCGACGCACCAGCGGCTCGGCATGTTCCAGGTCCTGGCGGGCCAGTTTCAATGCCTGCGGCGAGGGGTAGTTGGGCAACTCGGCGTACAGCGCCGCACGGCGGATCGCAGGTAGGTCGTTACGCTGCAATTGCTGGTACAGCACCCGTGCGGCGCCGGGCTGACCGTCGTGGGCCTGGCGCAGCGCCTTGGCGTAGCTGTGTGCTGGCAAGGTCGGCGGGGTTGGCGGGGCGTCGCGCCACAGGTAGCCGAACAGGGCCGATACCAGAATCGACAACAGCAGGGCGATCAGGTAGCGGTTGCGTCTGGGCATCGGACGATCCGTGGCGGCGGGAAGGGCAGAGCTTGGGCCAGCCGGGGGGTAAATGCAACCGAACCGGGCACGCCGTTGGCCAGGCGCCAGGCCTGCGGTGGCATTCCATGCACTGCGTATTGGGGTGAATACGATGGCAAACATAAAAAAACCCCGCGGGCCATGGCCTGCGGGGCAAACGGTTGGGGGAGGAGCCAACCAAAGGAGTCGTTGAGGCAGTGGAATCAGTGCGCGCTGGCCACCGTCTCCGGTTGCCAGCCGCCACCCAGGGCCTTGTAGATCGAGACGATGCCGCGATAAAGGTCGACTTCACCCTGAGCTTGTGCATCTTCAGCACTTAGCCGCTCACGTTCGGCATCGAGCAGTACCAGGTAGTCCACGGTACCCTCGCGATAACGAATCGAGGCCAGTTCTGCAGCCTTGCGGCTGGCGTCGCTCTGGCGCATAAGCGACAGCAGACGCTGCTGGGTCTTGTCGTAATCGCTGAAGGCGTTGGCCGACTCTTCCAGCGCCAGCAGCACCTGCTGTTCGTAGTTGGCCAGTGCACCTTCGGCATCGGCCTTGGCGCCGCGCAGGCGGGCCCGCACGCTGCCCAGGTCGAAGGCCGCCCAGGTGATGCTCGGGCCCAGCGCCCAGGCGTTGGCTGCCGACGAGCCGATCTGCGAGCCGCGGGCGGCGGTAAAGCCGAGGAAGCCACTGAGGCTGACGCGGGGGAACAGGTCGGCGGTGGCCACGCCAACGTTGGCGGTGGCGGCCGCCAGCTGGCGCTCGGCGCTGCGGATGTCCGGGCGGCGGCGCAGCAGCTCACCCGGGTCACCGACCGGCAGCGCCTTGGCGATGGCCGGCAGGGCCTTGGGCGACAGGTCTACGCTGAGCGCGTCAGGGCGCTGGCCGAGCAGGGTGGCGATGCGATGCCGCGCCCGTGCCTGTTCGGCTTGCAGTTGTGGCACGGTGGCTTCGACCCCGGCCAGGCGCGCATCGGCACGCACCACGTCGAGGTCATTGCCCACGCCCGCATCGCGCAGGGTTTCGGTGATGGTGCGCGATTCCTGCTGGGTCTTCAGGTTGGCCAGGGCGATCTTCTCGCGCAACTGGGCACCGCGCAGTTGCCCGTAGGCATCGACCAGTTCGGCGATCAGGCTGACCTGCAACTGTTGCAGGTCGGCGGCGGCCACCGCTTCCTGGGCTTCGCTGGCTTCGATCTGGCGCTGGATGCGGCCGAACAGGTCAAGTTCCCAGGCCATGTCCAGGCCCAGGTCGTAGCGCTCGCTGTTCACCCGCTGCGTGGTCTGGCCGGGGATCTGGCCTTTGCCGAGATCGCTGCTGGCACGGCTGGTGACCACCGGGAACGGGTCGTTTTCGGCATCTTCGCGGATCGAACGGGCCGATTTCAGGCGGGCGAAGGCCACGCGCAAGTCACGGTTGCCGTCCAGCGAAGCCTGCACCAGCTGGTTCAGCACCGGGTCGTCGAACTGCTTCCACCACAGGCTCTCGAAGCGGCTACGGTCGTAGGCCTTGGCCTGCACATCGCTGCCCAATTGTGCAGGTTCGGTGGCTGGCGCCTGGTAGTCCGGGCCTACCGCACAGGCCGCCAGGGCCAGTGCCAGCAGGCTTGGGGTCAAGGGTTTGAGCAGGTTCATGCGTGGTTCTCCAGCACTTGAGCGTGTTCAGCCTTGCGGGCCTGGCGACGCTCGACGAAACGGCGGATCAGGAAGAAGAACACCGGGGTCAGGAACAGGCCGAACACGGTCACGCCGATCATCCCGGAGAACACCGCCACACCCATGGCATGGCGCATTTCCGAACCTGCGCCGGAGCTGAACACCAGGGGCACCACACCCATGATGAAGGCGATCGAGGTCATCAGGATCGGCCGCAGACGCAGGCGGCAGGCTTCCAGCACCGCAGCCAGCGGGTCGAGGCCCTTGGCCTGTTCGTCCTTGGCGAACTCGACGATCAGGATCGCGTTCTTGCACGCCAGGCCCACCAGTACGATCAGGCCGATCTGGGTGAAGATGTTGTTGTCGCCACCCGATACGATCACACCGGTGATGGCCGACAGCAGGGTCATCGGCACGATCAGGATCACCGCCAGCGGCAGGCTCCAGCTTTCGTACTGGGCGGCCAGCACCAGGAACGCCAGCAGTACGCACAGCGGGAACACCAGCAATGCGGTATTGCCCGAGAGGATCTGCTGGTAGGTCAGGTCGGTCCACTCGAAGGTCATGCCGTTGGGCAGTTCCTCTTTCAGCAGCTTCTCGATTGCAGCTTCCGCCTGACCAGAGCTGTAGCCCGGGGCGGCAGCGCCGTTGATCTCGGCAGTGATGAAGCCGTTGTAGTGCATGACCCGGTCCGGCCCGGAGGTGTCGCTGACCTTGAGGAAGGTCGCCAACGGGATCATCTCGCCAAGGTTGTTGCGCACCTTCAGTTGGCCGATCTGCTCGGCATCAAGGCGGAACTGCTGTTCGGCCTGGACGTTGACCTGGTAAGTGCGGCCAAAGCGGTTGAAATCGTTGGTGTACAGCGAGCCCAGGTAAACCTGCAGGGTGTCGAAGATGTCGGTGATCGCCACACCGTGGGTCTTGGCCTTTTCCCGGTCGATGGCGGCATCGACTTGTGGCACGTTGACCTGGTAGCTGGTGAACAGGCCTGCCAGCTCCGGGACGTTGTGGCTCTTGGCGATGATGTTCTGGGTTTCCTTGTACAGCGCTTCGTAACCCAGGTTGCCACGGTCTTCGATTTGCAGACGGAACCCGCCAATCGTGCCCAGGCCCTGTACCGGCGGCGGTGGGAAGATGGCGATGTAGGCGTCCTGGATGTCGGCGAACTGGGCATTCAGCGCGGCTGCGATGGCTGCCGCCGACTGGCTCGGGTCCTTGCGCTCATCGAACGGCTTGAGCGGGGTGAACACGATGCCGCTGTTGGGGCTGTTGGTGAAACCGTTGATCGACAGGCCCGGGAAGGCTACCGAGTCGGCCACGCCAGGCTGCTTCAGGGCGATTTCGCTCATGCGCTTGATCACCGCTTCGGTACGGTCGAGGCTGGCCGCGTCCGGCAGTTGGGCGAAGGCCACCAGGTACTGCTTGTCCTGGGCCGGCACGAAACCGGTCGGCGTGGACGAGAAGCCGAGGTAGGTCAGGCCCATCAGGCCGGCATACACGAACAGGGCGATGCCGCTGGAGCGGATGACGCGGCGCACGCCACCGACGTAGCTGTGGCTGGCCCGGTCGAAGAACCGGTTGAAAGGGGAGAACAGCCAGCTGCCCAGCAGTTTGTCGAGGAACCGCGAGAAACGGTCCTTGGGTGCGTGATGGTCCTTGAGTAGCACCGCGGCCAAGGCTGGCGACAGGGTCAGCGAGTTGAACGCCGAAATGACGGTCGAGATGGCGATGGTCAGGGCGAACTGTTTGTAGAACTGCCCGGTCAGGCCGGAAATGAACGCTGCAGGTACGAACACCGCGCACAGCACCAGGGCGGTGGCGATGATCGGCCCGGTCACTTCGCTCATGGCCTTTTGCGTGGCTTCCAGCGGTTTCAGGCCCAGCCCGATGTTACGTTCGACGTTCTCCACCACGACGATGGCATCGTCCACCACGATACCGATGGCGAGCACCAGCCCGAACAACGACAGCGCGTTGAGTGAAAAGCCGAACAGGTGCATGACCGCGAAGGTACCGATCAGCGAGACCGGCACAGCCAGCAGCGGGATGATCGAGGCGCGCCAGGTCTGCAGGAACAGGATCACCACCAGCACCACCAGCACCAGGGCTTCGAACAGGGTGTGCACCACCGCTTCGATGGAGCCGCGCACGAAGATGGTCGGGTCATAGACGATGCTGTAGTCCATCCCTTCCGGGAAGTCCTTTTTCAGCTCGGCCATTTTCGCCCGCACTTCGTCGGAGATCTCGATGGCGTTGGAGCCTGGGCGCTGGAAAATCGGGATGGCCACCGCCGGCTGGTTGTTCAGCAGCGAGCGCAGGGCGTACTGGCTGGAGCCGAGTTCGACCCGGGCGATGTCTTTCAGGCGGGTGATCTCGCCATCGGCACCGGCGCGGATGATGATGTTTTCGAACTCTTCCTCGTTGACCAGACGGCCCTGGGTATTGATCGACAGCTGGAAGCTGGTCGAGCCTGGGGCAGGTGGCGCGCCCAGCTGGCCAGCGGCTACCTGGCGGTTCTGCTCGCGGATTGCCGCGACCACATCACTGGCCGTCAGGTTGCGCGAAGCGGTCTTGTTCGGGTCCAGCCAGACGCGCAGCGAGTAGTCGCCCATGCCAAACAGCTGCACGTCGCCTACGCCGCCCAGGCGCGCCAGTTCATCCTTGATGTTGAGGATGGCGTAGTTGGACAGGTAGAGCATGTCGTAGCGGTTGTCCGGCGAGGTCAGGTGCACGACCATGGTCAGGTCAGGCGAGGCCTTGTCGACGGTGATACCGATACGGGTCACTTCCTCGGGCAGCTTGGGCTGGGTACGGGTCACGCGGTTCTGCACCTGCACCTGGGCGTTGTCCAGGTCGGTACCCAGGGCGAAGGTGATGGTCAGCGTCAGCTTGCCGTCTGCAGTGGACTGGGAGGACATGTACAGCATGTTCTCCACACCGGTAATGGCCTGCTCCAGCGGCGCGGCAACGGTTTCGCCGATGACCTTGGGGTTGGCGCCGGGGAAGTTGGCGCGCACCACCACGGTGGGCGGCACCACTTCGGGGTATTCGCTGATCGGCAGCTGGAACAGCGAGATCGAACCCGCGATCAGCAGCACCAGCGACAGCACCGCGGCGAAGATCGGCCGGGTAATGAAGAATTTCGAGAAGTTCATCGGTAGGGTCCCTTAACCGCGTGGCGCCTGGGCGCTGGCGACTTTCACGTTGTTGCCCGCCACCTTCGGCGCCGGGTTGCTGGCCTCCAGGGCCTGGCGCTGCTGGGCGAGGGCGGCGAGGGTTTGTTCGCTGGCCATCTGTGTTTCTTCCGGGGTTACCGGCGAACCAGGGCGCACGCGCTGCAGGCCCTTGACCACGATGCGGTCGTCCTTGCCCAGGCCGCTGCGCACGATGCGCAAGCCTTCCAGCTTCGGCCCCAGTTCCACGGCGCGGTAGGTGGCCTTGTTGTCCTTGTCCATGACCAGCACAAACTTCTTGCCAAGGTCAGTACCCACGGCTTCGTCGTTGATCAGCATGGCGTCGTACTGGGCGCTGCCGACCAGCTTCAGGCGCGCATACAGGCCCGGGGTGAACTGGCCGTCGCTGTTGTCGAATACCGCGCGGCCGCGGATGGTGCCGGTGCGCGGGTTGACCTGGTTGTCGACGAAGTTCATCTGGCCCAGGTGCGGGTTGCCGCTTTCGTTGGTCAGGCCCAGGTATACCGGAGTGCTCTGGCTACGCTGGCCTTCACGGGCCAGCTGGGTGTACTTGAGGTACACGCGCTCGTCGGCGTCGAAGTAGGCGTAGACCTTGTCGGTGGACACCACACTGGTCAGCGGGGTGACATCGGCGGTGACGATGTTGCCGGCGGTGAACTCGGCGCGGCTGACACGGCCGCTGATGGGCGCGGTGACGCGGGTGAAGCTGAGGTTCAGGCGTGCCAGGTCGAGCTGGGCCTGGATCGCATCGACGCCGGCACGGGCTTCGGCGGCGGCACTGCTGCGCGATTCGGCCAGTTCGGCGGAGATGGCGTTGCTATCACGCAGGCGCTCGCCACGGCGGGCTTCGTTGGCGCTGCGGATGGCGGTGGCCTTGGCCTGTTGCAGTTGGGCTTCGAGGCGGCGGACTTCAGCCTGGAACGGGCGCGGGTCGATTTGGAACAGCAGGTCGCCTTTTTTGACCTGGGCGCCTTCGGTGAAGGCGACCTGGTCGATCTGGCCGGAGACCCGCGGGCGCACTTCGACGGTTTCCGGGGCTTCGAGGCGGCCGGTGAACTCGTCCCATTCGGTGATCGGTTGTTCGATCACCTTGGCCACACTTACCTTGGGCGCGGCGGGAGCCTGCACGGCGTCGGGGGTTCGACCGCAAGCGCTGATCACCACCACTGCCAGGGCAGCGAGGGGGAAGCGCAAAGGTTTGAGTGATTGTTCCATGGAGAACTCCGCCAAAGTATTAGTAGTGGGCGGAGTGTGAGTGTGTTGCGCGCGAGGCACGAATCGAACGGGACGAAGGTTAATATCACGCTGAATGATAAGTGGGGATCAACTATCGATGGCGGCCAGGGTTGGGCGCAGAACACCGCCTGTGTGGGCTTCAGGTTACGCGAAAGCCTGGGCCTGGCCCTTCAGTGAATACTTGAGGCCAGCTCGAAGATCGGCATGTACATGAGGATTACGATCAGGCCGATCAGCAGGCCGATGAAGGTCATCAGCAGCGGTTCGAACAGTTTGACGAACCATTCCACCCAGCGGCCGATTTCCTGGTCATGGAAGTCGGCGCAGCGCTCCAGCATCTCTCCCAGGTTGCCAGACTGCTCACCAGCGCGCAGCAGGCGCAGGGATACCGGCGTCACCAGGTGCCCGGCCGCCAGAGCATCGGAAAGCGGCAGCCCTTCGCCCACCCGCTGGCTGGCCTGCTCCAGGCCCTGCGCTGCTGCGTTGCCGAGCAGGCCGCGGGCCATGCCCATGGCAGTGAGGATGGGGATGCCGCCTTGCAGCAGAATGCCCAGCGAGCGATAGAAACGCGCCAGCTCGTACATCATCAGGCGCTGGTGCAGTGCGGGCAGGCGCCGCAGCTGGCAGGAGGCCCAGTACCGTACACGCGGGTGCCGGCGCAGCAGCCAAAGCGCCGCGACCCCACCGACGGTGCCCAGCGCCAGTGGCGCTTGCTGGGCATGCAGAAACAGGCCGACCTGCATCAGCACCCGTGACAGCCAGGGTAGCTCGGTGCCCATGCCCTCGAACACCTGGCTGAAACGCGGCACCACGTAGCCGAGCAGGAACAGCACCACACCGCCTCCCACCAGCAACAGCAGTAACGGGTAGACCGAGGCACCCACCAGCTTCTGCCGGACCAGGTCCAGGCGCTGGCGATAGCTGATGTAGCGGGTGAGGGCGTCGCCCAGAGCACCGGTGCGTTCGCTGGACTGCACCAGCGCCACATACAACGGCGGGAATACCCGCGGTTGCTGGCCCAGCGCCTGGGACAGCGAGCGGCCCTCGTACAGCTGGCGCACCAGCTCGGCGAGCACCTTGCGCGCTGTCGCTGCCGGGCTCTTCTCCGCCAGGCTTTCCAGTGCGTCGATCAGCGGCAGGCCGGCATTGAGCAAGGTTGACAGTTCCTGGCTGAACAGCACCAGGTCGAATGCCGCTTCACGGCGCCAGGCCATGCCGCGCAGCGCGCCGCCGCTGCTGCGCAGGCTGAGCACACGCAGGCCTTGGTCTTCGGCCTGGCGGCGGGCCTGGTCGGCGTCCTCGGCATCGATCTGCAACTGCACCACGCCCTGCCTACCCAGGGCCTTGAGGCTGTAGCGCATGGCCGCTCTCCTTACTGCCAACTGGTGATTTCGGCGTTTTCCCCATCACCACCCGGCTGGCCGTCCTTGCCCATCGACAGCAGGTCGTACTCACCGCCGTTCTCGCCGGGTTGCCGGTAGATGTAAGGGCGGCCCCACGGGTCTTGCGGCACGGCCTTCTGCAGGTACGGGCCGGTCCAGCGAGCCTCGCCACTGGGGGCGACCACCAGCGCCTGCAAGCCTTGTTCGCTGTTGGGGTAGTGGCCGACCTCCAGGCGATACAAGTCCAGGGCCTTGCTCAGCCCCTCGATCTGCGCCCGCGCTACCTTGGCCTCGGAGCGGCCGAGCTGACTGAAGTACTTGGGTGCGACGATGCCGGCCAGCAAGCCGAGTACTACCAGGACCACCAGGAGTTCAAGCAGAGTGAAGCCACGTTGCGGGTTGGTTCTGCGCTGCATGGTGAAACCCTCCACTGCATGGGGACAAGCGTTGACATGCACCATGCAACAGCCGTGCACGTCTGCCTCGGGGCCTTGCGCCATGCGGCACAGGAAGCGGCACAGTGCTTGCGTCGTGGTGACTGTCCTCGGGTTTTCCGGGGCATTTCCCCCACATCGGGGGCCACGACGAAGAGGCGACCGGCATGCGTGGACTCATCCTTGGTTTGATCTGGCTGGCGGCAGGTGCTGCCCAGGCCGATGTGTACATCTCAATCGATGCCAAGGGTGGCTACGTCCTGAGCAATGTCCATCGACCCGGGCGACACTATGAGAAGGTGATCAACGAGCCGCTGGCCCAGGGTGGTCCGGTCAAAGCGCAGATGATCACCGGCCGCCCTTACGCCGAGGTAGTCGCCACGGCTGCGCGTGTCCACAACCTGCCGCCGGCGCTGCTGCATGCAGTGATCAAGGCCGAGTCCGGCTACAACCCCAAAGCCCGTTCGCGGGCGGGTGCAGTGGGGTTGATGCAACTGATGCCGGACACTGCCCGTGAGATGGGGGTGCAAGACCGCCTGGACCCGGAAGACAATGTGCAAGGCGGGGCACGCTACCTCAAGCAGATGCTCACCCTGTTCGACAACGACATCACCTTGGCCGTGGCGGCCTACAACGCTGGCCCGGATGCTGTATTGCGGCGCGGTGCCGTGCCGCCGTTTGCCGAGACCCGGCGCTATGTGCCCACGGTGTTGCGGGAGTATCGCAAGTTGCAAGGGTTGGCTGACGATTCGCCTTTGTAACGACTGGCTTGCAGATCCCGTATTCCCACAGGGGCCGCGCCACCCTCAGTCTGTATCGGGTAGTGAAGTGAGGAGGGGATAAATACCCTTCGGCGGATGCCATTAATTTAATACCATGGTTTCCCCAAGTCTGGGCTATAACCTTCTAAAGGTGCCCAACTGAGGTGTCCGTTATGGACGTCGCCCCTCGTTCCGACACTATTGACGTGCCTGCCGGTAACGAGTTGGCCGTCCCGCGCAAGCCGTTCAACCTGCTGCGCTGGTATGCCTGGGTCAGTCTCGCCATCATCCTCTCGGTGGCTGCCGGCTTGGGGCTGATTTCCAGCCGTTTCATCATCGACGAGAGCGTCGAGCGTGACGCGTTACTCACCGCACAGTTCATCACCTCCATCGCCGATGCCGAAGTGCGCCATGTGTCGATCCCCAATGTGCGGACCATGGGCGAACTGCTGGACCCGCGCACCGACCGCAATAACTTGCCCGACGTCGACCCGCAAGCCCGGCGCAAGGCCCGCGGCGAGTTCCTTGACCATATCGCTCACCTGCCCGATATGCTGCTGGCCAATATCTATGCTTTGGACCATACAGTGATCTGGTCCACCAACCCGGCACTGATCGGCAAGCTGATTGAAGGCGACGAAGACTTGAATCGGGCTTTCGAGTACAAGATGCGGGTTTCGGCCAGCTACCACAATTTCGAACAGGCCCGCTCCGAGCAGAAGTTCATCATCCCGCCCCGGCAGCTATTGATCGAGAACTATATTCCGCTGTTCGATGCCGATGGCGAGCAGGTCACAGCGATGGTCGAGATCTATAAAGAGCCCCATGACCTGATCGCACGCATCGAGCATGGCCTGGTCCTGATCTGGTTGGCCATCACCGTCGGCGCTGCACTGGTCTATATCGGCCTTTACGGCATCATGCACCGCGCTGCACGGCTGCTGGCGGTGCAGCAGAAACGCCTGATCAGCAGCGAAACCTACGTGGCACTGGGTGAGGTGTCTTCGGCGGTGGCCCATAGCCTGCGCAACCCGCTGGCCAGCATCCGCTCAAGTGCCGAACTGGCCCAGGCGTTCGACGAAGGCCCGGCGCAACTCCAAGTCAACGATATCATCAGCCAGGTCGATCGCATGTCGCAGTGGATCCGCCAGATGCTGCAGTCACTGCGCCCGCTGAACGACGAGGCGTTGGCGGTGGACTTGCCGCAGGCGTTGCAGGAAAGCCTGCAGACCTACGCTGTGCCGCTGGCGCGCGGCGGGGTAAGCCTGGACCTGCAACCGTTACCGGCCGTGCAGGTGTTGGGGCACCCGGTATTGCTGCGCCAGGTGTTCAGTAGCCTGATCGCCAATGCCCTGGAGTCGATGGAGCAGGGCGGGCGGTTGCGTATCGAGGTGGTACGTCACAACCGGCGTAGCCTGACCTTGCGCCTGTCCGACAATGGCAAGGGCATGAACGAAGAGCAGCAGCGTATGGCTTTTCGGCCGTTCTTCACCACCAAACAGGGTGGGCTGGGGGTGGGGCTGGTGCTGGTGAAACGCATCATGGAACGTTTCGGCGGTACGGTCCGGCTCAGCAGCAGTGAAGGCCATGGCACAAGGGTTTCGTTAAGTTTCCGACTGGCGTGAATTCGTCAAATGACATCAAGATGGTTCAGTAAGATGTTGATATCAAAAGGATTTATGTTTTTGGGTGATAATCACCCAAATGTGGGGGTTAATCCTCTAATTAATCTTAATAAGTTCTGGCAACCTACTGAAAAATAACATTTTTAATTTTGCATGTTGCTGATGGCCAAGTTTTTGCAGCGAAGTTTGTGAAGCGCGACACGCGACAAATGGCAGCTGCGACTGCCCAGGTGGATTGCTACCCAGTGGCTGTTGCCATTGGCCTTGATGCAGTTCTGAACGTACGCCCTGCGCGGGAATCACGGGATGCAGATGCTGGAAGACGAAGTGCCCGACAAGGCCAATGCGACCGCCAGCGGACGGCCCGTACCCTTGCGTGAATTCAACCTGCTGCGCTGGTTTTCGGTGATCAGCCTGTTGATCATTACCTCGGTGGCAGGTGGGCTGGGTTACGTTTCGACGCGCTTCGTGGTGCGCGACAGCGTGGAGCGCGATGCCATGCTTACCGCGCAGTTCATTCAGGCAATGGCCCAGGCCGAAGTGCGGCATTCGCAATTGCCGCCTGGCACCACCATGGGCGAGTTGCTGGACCCGCGGCTGGACCTGCAGCACTTGCAGGTCACCCCGGCCCTGGCCGAATCGACCCGGATCGAGTTCCTCGATCATGTCGAGCACCTGCCGGACACCTTGCTGGCCAATGTCTATGCCCGCGACCGCACCATTGTCTGGTCCACCAACGTGGAGCTGATTGGCAAGCGGATAGAGGCTGATGGCGATCTTGAGCGCGCCTTCCGCTCGCGCAAGGCGGTATCGGCCAGCTATCACAAGGTTGCGGACGATCGTGAGGAGCAGAAGTTTCAGCGCGCACCACGCTACCTGTTCATCGAGAACTACATCCCGCTGTTCGACAGCCAGGGTGAGCAGGTACTGGCCATGGTGGAAATCTACAAGGAGCCGCAAGACCTCATCCGGCGCATCCAGCGCGGCTATGTGCTGATCTGGGCCTCGACACTGGTGGGTGGGGCGTTGATCTACTTCGGCCTGTTCTGGATCGTGCGCCGGGCGGCACACATGCTGCACCTGCAGCAGGACAGGCTGGTGGCAAGCGAAACCTACGTGGCGCTGGGTGAAATGTCGTCGGCAGTGGCTCACAGCATGCGTAACCCGCTGGCCAACATACGCTCCAGCGCCGAACTTGCCCAGGAAACCGCCAACGCTGCTGCGCAGAAGAACATCACTGACATCATCAGCCAGGTCGACCGCATGTCGCGCTGGGTGCGCGACCTGCTGGTGTCGTTGCGCCCGGCCAGTGACGAGCCCGAGGCCGTGGACCTGGTGGCGGCTATCGAGGACACCCACCTGGCCTTTGCCCAGCAGATCGAACGCAACGGCGTGCGCTTCCATTTCGAAGGGCCTGACGTGCAATGGGTGGTCAGCCAGCCGCTGCAGCTCACGCAGATTCTCAACAGCCTGTTTTCCAACGCCCTGGAGGCCATGCCCGCTGGCGGGATGCTCAATGCCCAGGTCAATGTGCAAGAAGGCGTGCGTGCCGAGTTCGTGCTGACCGACACCGGCAAAGGCATGAGCCAGCAGCAGGAACGGATGGTGTTCAAACCGTTCTTCACGACCAAGCAGGGTGGCCTCGGTGTAGGCCTGGCCCTGGTCAAACGCATCATGGAACGTTTTGGCGGCTCGGTCAGCCTGAGCAGCCGCGAAGAGGAAGGAACCCGCGTCAGCCTTACATTCAATATTGCAGCGGGAGGGGAACATGGAGCACAGCATCCTGGTCGTCGAGGATGATGAAATCCTTGCCGACAACATTCGCACCTACCTCAGCCTCAAGGGCTACGAAGTCATCGTGTGCCACAGCGCGGAGCTGGCGTTGGAGCAGATCAAGCGGGCGCAACCTGACGCGGTGCTGACCGACAACTCGTTGCCAGGCATGAGCGGGCACGACCTGCTGCGCACGCTGGTGGCCCAGGTGCCGGACCTGAAAGTGATCATGATGACCGGCTACGGCAATGTCGAAGATGCCGTGCAGGCGATGAAGGAGGGCGCCTTTCATTACCTGACCAAGCCGGTGGTACTGGCCGAGCTCAAGCTGACCCTGGACAAGGCCCTGGCTACCGAGCGCATGGAGCGCACGCTGTCGTTCTACCAGGAGCGCGAGGCGCAGAAGTCCGGGTTGCAGGCTTTGATCGGCGAGTCGCCGGTGATGCTCACCCTCAAGCACACCCTGCGCCAGGTACTCGATGCCGAGCGGCGCATGGCCAGTGACGACCTGCCACCGGTGCTGATCGAAGGCGAGACCGGTACTGGCAAGGAACTGGTGGCCCGTGCCCTGCATTTCGATGGTTCGCGCAGTAAAGGGCCTTTCATCGAGTTCAATTGCGCTTCGATCCCTGCCAACCTGCTTGAGGCCGAACTGTTTGGCCACGAGAAGGGCGCGTTCACCGATGCCAAGGAACGCCGGGTAGGCCTGGTGGAGGCTGCCGATGGCGGTACCTTGTTCCTTGACGAGATCGGCGAAATGGACCTGGTGCTGCAGGCCAAGCTGCTCAAGTTGCTGGAAGACCGCAGCATCCGCCGG
This sequence comes from Pseudomonas sp. GD03862, assembly GCF_029840855.1. Classification (NCBI taxonomy): domain Bacteria; kingdom Pseudomonadati; phylum Pseudomonadota; class Gammaproteobacteria; order Pseudomonadales; family Pseudomonadaceae; genus Pseudomonas; species Pseudomonas sp. GD03862. Next base: position 32,233 of record NZ_JAOCDI010000018.1, on the reverse strand, counting down.
ATTGGTGCCGTGAAGGAACGCAAGGTGGATCTGCGGGTGATCAGCGCCACCAACTGTAATCTGGAGCAAATGGTGCAGCAGGGCAAATTCAGGCGTGACCTGTTCTTCCGCCTTCGCATTATCGCCCTGAAGGTGCCGCGCCTGTATTCGCGCGGGCAGGACATCCTGCTACTGGCACGGCATTTCCTTGCCCACCATAGCCGGCGCTATGGCAAGCCGAACCTGCGCTTTTCGGCCGAGGCCGAAAGCCTGCTGCTCGGTTATAGCTGGCCTGGCAATGTGCGTGAATTGCGCAACATGCTGGAGCAGACCGTGTTGCTGGCGCCGAACGAGGTGGTGCAAGCGCATCAGTTGAACCTTTGCATGACCTTGGTTGACGAGCCGTTGGTGCAACAGCCGATGGCGGCCATGTTCGAAATGCCGCGGCACGAGCCAGAACCGGGTACAAGCCTGCCTGACATGGAGCGTGACCTTGTCTGCAAGACCCTGGACCGCACCGACTGGAACGTGACCAAATCGGCGCGGATGCTTGGGTTGTCGCGGGATATGCTGCGCTACCGGATCGAAAAGCTGGGGCTGACCCGGCCTGACAAGCGTCAGTGGTAGTTCAGGCCGGGTCGTCAGGGGTTACCTGTGCCTGAGCTGCCTTCTCCTTGCCGGCCGGTACCTTCCGACCCACTGCCCTCCATCCCCGGCAGATCGCGATTGTCATTCTGCTTGGCTGGCGGGCTTTGCGGTTCGTTGCCCTGTATGCGCGGGTCGGTGGCCCGCGGCAAGGGCTTCTCGATCGGGTTGAGGGTGCTGTCCACGCCGGGTTGTGGCGCCGTATTGTGCGGGTCGTCGGGGTAGGTCGGACCTGTGCCGACAGCAAAGGCCAGCGGCGAGGCGAGCAGGGCAATCGACAGGAAGATCGAGCGGGGCATGGCAGGCTCCTTTGCTGTACGGGTAAGGCTCATACTTCCCTTTGGCCTTACCCGAACCGTCAAGGTGCCATTACCCCGATCAACGGTCACACCACCAGCGACAGCAACATGATGAAAATGATGCCGACGATGGACAGGATCGTCTCCATCATGCTCCAGGTCTTGAAGGTTTCTGCCACGGTCATGTTGAAGTACTGCTTCACCAGCCAGAAACCGGCATCGTTCACATGCGACAGGATCAGCGAGCCGGCACCGGTGGCCAGTACCAACAGCTCACGGTTCACCCCCGGCACCAGGTCGATCACCGGTGCCACGATACCCGCGCCGGTGATGGTGGCGACCGTTGCGGAGCCGGTCGCGATGCGGATCACCGCCGCCACCAGCCATGCCAGCATGATCGGCGAAATTTCTGCCTGCACAGCCATCTGCCCGATCACGTTGCCTACGCCGGTATCCACCAGCATTTGCTTGAAGCCACCGCCAGCGCCGACGATCAGCACGATGGCGGCAGTCGGTGCCAGGCTCTGGTCGAGCATCTTCATGATCTGCTGGCGGTTGAAGCCGCGGGCCGAGCCGAAGGTGTAGAAGGCCAGTAACAGGGCGGCGAGCAGGGCGGTGATCGGGTGACCGATCAGGTCCATCCACTGGCGCACGATGTGCTCGGCAGGCAGTACCACGTCTGCGAACGTTTTCAGCAGCATCAACGCGACCGGTAGTAGTACGGTGATCAGGGTAATGCTGAAGCTTGGCAGGTTGCCCTGATCGGAGTCCTTGGCGATCTGGTCCATCAGCTCCTGGGACGGGTTGCCCGGGATGTAGCGGGAAATGAAGTTACCGAACAGAGGGCCGGCGATGATCGCGGTGGGCAGTGCGACGATCAGGCCGTAGAAGATGGTCTTGCCAATGTCAGCGTGGAAAATGCCGATCGCCAGCAAGGGGCCCGGGTGTGGTGGCACCAGCCCGTGCACCACCGACAGGCCGGCCAGCAGCGGAATGCCGATTTTCACCAACGAGACGCCCGAGCGCCGGGCGACGATGAACACCAGTGGAATCAGCAGCACAAAGCCGATTTCGAAGAACAGCGGGATGCCCACCAGGAAGGCGGCGAACATCATCGCCCAATGCACGTTCTTCTTGCCGAAGGCGCGGATGAGGGTTTGCGCGATCTGGTCGGCACCACCGGAGTCGGCCATCAGCTTGCCGAGCATGGTGCCCAGGGCGAGCACGATACCGACGAAGCCGAGTACGCCGCCAAAACCGTCCTGGAACGATTTCATGACCTTGGCCACCGGCATGCCGGAAGTCAGGCCCAGGAAGCCGGCCGCGAGGGTGAGGGCGACAAAGGGGTGAACCTTGAAGTGGGTGATCAGCAGGATCAGCCCGACGATGGTAACCAGCGCGTCGAGCAGCAGGAAGGTATCAGTAGCCAGTCCGAACATGGTTTGAAGGCCTCGGTCTTATCGTTGTTTTGGGCGTAGCTTTTTGGAGTCTTTGCCGCGTTTACGGGTTGGGGTAGCGCTGTCTTTGGTGAGACGGAAAAGCCGCCGAGGTCAGGCGGTTTGCGCCAGGCCCGGCTCACCGCAGTGCTTTAGCCAGTGGTCCACCGCTTCGGCCAGTGCTTCGATCGGTTGGGTGGCGTCCAGTGCCAGCGTCAATGGCTCGCCGCGTGGCGATTCCAGGGCCGCGAACTGGCTGTCGATGAGGCTGGCCGGCATGAAGTGCCCTGGGCGAGCCAGCACGCGTTTTTCGGCCTCGGCAGGCGACAGTTCGAGGAACACGAACACCAGCCCGGGCATGGCATCGCGCAGGGTGTCGCGGTAGCGGCGCTTTAGTGCCGAGCAGGTCAGGATCGGGCGTTCACCGGCCTGGGTGGTGGCTTGCAACTCTTCACCAAGGCGGACCAGCCAGCCGGCACGGTCGCTGTCATCCAGCGGGATGCCAGCGCTCATCTTGCGGATGTTTTCGGCAGGGTGGAAAGCGTCGCCTTCGATCAGGCGGCCGCCGCTTCTGGCAGCAATGGCGGCGCCGATGCAGCTTTTGCCACAACCGGCCACGCCCATCACCACAATGGCGGACAGGGGAGAATTCATCAGTACCTCCTGCGGGTGAGATAGCGCTGTCTCGCCGTTGACGAACAGCCACCTCCCCGGTGTTATTGGTCTTGTCCTTACGCAGTATGGACGCCTGGTGGCGAGCGCGTGGTGGCTGCTACCAAAGATTACATTGCCTGCATCCTGAGACAGCGCTACCTTAGTGGCCGTTCCCTCTCCTTGCAAGTAGTAAAATTACAACATTCATGTCCCGCACCGGCTCCCGAACTACAGGTCGTCCCACCCTGGCCGAAGTTGCCAGGCTTTCCGGGGTTTCCCCGATTACCGCTTCGCGCGCCTTGCGTGGGGTCAGCACCGTTGCGCCTGACCTGGTGGAAAAGGTCATCGCCGCAGCGGCGAACCTTGGCTATGTTGCCAACCCGGCCGCCCGGGCGCTGGCCTCGGCACGCAGTCAGTCGGTGGTGGTGTTGATCCCGTCGTTGTCCAACCAACTGTTCATCGACACCCTGGAGGCCATCCACGAGGTCATGCGCCCTCGTGGGCTAGAGGTGCTGATCGGCAACTATCACTACGACCTTGCCGAAGAAGAGAACCTGATCCGCAATTACCTGGCCTATCAGCCCTGCGGCATTTTGCTGACCGGCTTCGAGCGTAGCGATGCTGCCCGGCAGATGCTGGCTGCCAGCGGCGTGCCGTGTGTGCACATGATGGAGCTCAATGGCGAGCCAGGGGCTTTGTCGGTCGGCTTCTCGCAGCATCAGGCCGGGCGTGCTGCTGCACGGCACCTGATCGAGCGCGGGCGCAAGCGCCTTGCATTCATTGCCGCGCAGCTGGACCCGAGGGTGATGCAGCGTGCCGAGGGTTTCCGTCAGGCTTTGGCAGAGGCTGGTTTGCAGGCTGCCGAGCTGGAGGTGTTGGCCCCGGAGCCATCGTCGATTGCCCTGGGCAGTGTGCTGTTCAGTCAACTGATGCAGCAGGCGCCGGATGTCGACGGCATCTTCTTCTGTAACGACGACCTGGCCCAGGGCGCGGTGCTGCAGGCCTTGCGTCAAGGGGTGGAGGTGCCACGCCAGGTGGCGATGGTCGGTTTCAACGATTTGCCTGCGTCGGCGCATATGGTGCCGCGGCTGACCTCCATTCGCACACCACGGGCTGCGGTGGGGCGGGGCGCGGCACAGGCGCTGCTGGCGTTGCTGGATGGCAAGCGGGTGACGAATGCGCAGCAGGATCTGGGCTTTGAGCTGATGGTGCGCGAGAGCACCTGAGAGTGCCCGCCAAGGCCTTCTCGCGCGACTCCCACAGGAATGATTGGCCCGAAACGAAGGTGTAGCGGGTTTACCTGCGAAGCGTGCGTTGCGGGGCATGGCACCGGCTGTGCCGGTGTTCGCGGGTGAACCCGCTCCTACGGGGGGGCGCGCTGGTTCAAGACAGGCGCTGTAGATGCCACGACTTGCCAACGGCGATCTATGCTCAGAAAACCGCGCATAGGGAGCCCCGCGTCATGTTCGATTTCCATCGCAAGTCTGATTTGGCAGAAATCCAGCGCACCCGCCAGGCGTTGGCCGATGCACAAGCCAAACTGGCCGCTATCGGCCGTTCCATGGCGATGATCGAGTTCGCCCCTGACGGTACTATTCTCGACGCCAACGAGCGCTTCTGCCAGGCCATGGGCTACGGCGCCGACGAGCTGCGTGGCAAGCACCACCGGCTGTTCTGTGAGCCGGACTATGCAAAAAGCGCCGAGTACCAGCAACTGTGGCGCGAGTTGGGGCAGGGCAAGGCTATCAGCGGTACGTTCGAGCGTATCGACAAGGCGGGGCGCGAGGTCTGGCTGGAAGCCAGCTACATGCCCGTGCTGGACGAGCACCGGCAAGTCACCAGCGTAATCAAGGTGGCGTCGGACATCACCCAGCGGGTAGTGCTGGAGCACGAGAGCGAAAGCCTGCTCAAGGCCATCAGCCGCTCCATGGCGGTGATCGAGTTCACTCCCCAAGGCCGGGTGATCAAGGCCAACCAGAATTTTCTCGACACCATGGGCTACCGCCTCGATGAAGTGGTTGGCCGCCACCACGGGCTGTTCTGCCTGGCGCATGAACGCGAATCGGCCCAGTACCGAGAGTTCTGGGCTTCGCTGAACCGTGGCGAATACCACTCGCACCGCTTCGAGCGCGTCAACAAGCAAGGCCAGACCGTTTTTCTGGAGGCCTCCTACAACCCGATCTTCGACAGCAAGGGCCGCCTGTGCAAAGTGGTCAAGTTTGCCAGCGACATCACCCATCAGGTCTGCACCCAGCAAAGCGCCGCCCATGCCGCCCATGCCAGCTCGGTGCAGACCGATGCCTGCGCGCGCAAGGGGACCGAAGTGGTGCAGCAGGCGGTGCAGGTAATCGAGCAGATTTCCCAGGAGCTTAACGACGCTGCGCGCAGCATCGACGCGGTAAACAAGCAGTCGGATGTGATCGGGCAGATTGTGCTGACCATTCGGGGCATCGCCGACCAGACCAACCTGTTGGCCCTTAATGCAGCCATCGAGGCAGCGCGTGCCGGCGAGCACGGGCGCGGCTTTGCCGTGGTGGCCGATGAGGTGCGCAACCTGGCCGCGCGAACCAGCAAGGCCACCCTGGAAATCGTCGATGTGGTGCGGCAGAACCACGACCTGTCGCTATTGGCAGTGGCCAGCATGCAATCGAGCCTCAACCGCACCGGTCACGGCGTGGCGCTGGCCAATGAGGCGGGGACGGTGATCATGGAAATCCAGCAAGGCTCACGGCACGTCGTGGACGCCATCAGCCAGATAACCTCGACGCTGCAATTGCATTGAGCGCCTCGCGCATCTCGTCAAGCAGTGCCTGCAGGCTGAGTTGCAGTTGCGCGCGCTGTTCGACGGTCGGCAGCCCTTTTGCGTGGGCGTGTTCGATAGCTTCACAGTCTTTGACCACAGTGCGCACCCTGATCATTTTCGCGCCACCCTTGATGCGGTGGGCAAGGGCGCGCACGGTTTCATCAGGGGCGTCTGTTGCCAAGGCTCTCAGGGCGGCCAGGTCTTCACCGACGCTTATCGACAATTGCTCCAGCAAATGCCGCGTCAACTGTTCGTCGTCCTGGGTCAGGTGACGCAGTTCGGCCAGGTCGAACCCACTATGGAAAGGCTCCGGCGACGGCTGTTGAGGGCGCACCTGGGGCAGATGGGTCTTGAGCGTGCGCAGACCAATCGGCTTGAACAGGCATTCGTCCATGCCGCTGGCCAGGCAGCGAGTACGCTCCTCGGCCTGGGCGTTGGCGGTCACGCCAAGAATACGGCCTGCTGGCAGGCCGCGCTCACCCTCCAGGCTGCGAATGCGCCGGGTGAGCTCATGCCCGTCCATGACCGGCATGCTGCAATCGGTGATCACCAGGTCGAAGCGCGCTTCCTGCCAGCGTGCAAGGGCGATCTCGCCATTCTCCGCCAGTGTCACATGGTGCCCCAGGGTTTGCAGTTGCCGTTCCAGCAAAAGCAGGTTGGCCGGGTAGTCGTCGACCACCAAGATATTGAGCGGGCCGCTGTTACTTTCATGTGTGGTGAGTTGCGGGTCCGCTTGTGCCGGTGCTTCGCAGACAGGTAACCGCAGGCTGACTTGTACCCGGGTGCCAACACCCTCGACGCTCTGAAGGCTCAGGGCGCCGCCCATCAGTTCGGCCAGGGTACGGCTGATGACCAACCCCAGGCCTGCCCCTTGACGTGCCCTCGGGCCATCGACCTGAACGAAGGCACTGAACAGCCTGGCCTGGTCGGCGGGGCTGATGCCGATGCCGGTGTCGCGCACATTCAGCTCGATAGCCAGAATGCCGTGGCCGGCAACTTTGGGCAGCAGCAGGCATGCCTGCACTTCACCACGGTCGGTGAACTTGATGGCGTTGCTGATCAGGTTGGACAGAATTTGCTTGAGTCGCAGTGGATCAGCCAGCACCCATACCGGCTCTGCAGGCAGCTCGCCGTGTAGATGCAACCCTTTGGCCCGGGCATTGCCTTCGAACACCCGCAGCGTGGCGCGCACCAGTTCGACCAGATTGGTGGGTACTGGCTGCAGGCTGATGTGCCCGGATTCGATGCGGGAAATGTCGAGAATATCGCCAATCAGCTCAAGCAGGCCAATGGCCGAATCATGGGCGGTCTGCAAGGTCTGGGCGTCGCTGCGGCCGCTGCGGCTATCTTCCAGGGCCAGTTCCAGCAGACCGATCACGGCATTCATCGGGGTGCGGATCTCATGGCTCATGGTGGCCAGGAAGGTGCTTTTGGTCTGGCTGGCCTGTTCGGCATCGTCCTTGGCCTGGCGTAACTGCTCCAGCAGCCCGCGGCTCAGCGCGAGCTGTGCCTGCAGCGCGTGCTGTGCCTCGGTGCGCTGGTTGATCAGCTTGCGCAGGTAGCTGTTCCAGAACACCACCCCGGCCAGCAGCAGGGCCGATAGCACCAGCACCTGCAAAGCCAGGGTGCGGTAGTCGCGCCAGGGGCTGTCGCTCACCAGTGTGCTGGTGCGCCAGCGGTTGATCAACTGGTCCAGTTCTTCAGGTGGAATGCTTAGCAGCGCCTTGTCGAGAATGGCCTGCAATTGGGGCTGGTCGGCGGCTACGGCAAAGGCGGCAATGGCCGGAGCGTCGTCGAGCATGTTGGCGATGCGCAAACGGTCCTTGAACACATGGCTGATGTAATAGGCAGCATTGATATGGCTGCTCAGGGCAGCGTCGGCAACACCGTTGGCCACGGCCTCCATCTGGCCCAGTGGGTTGTCAACTTCGACTATCTCGGCCTGCGGGTATCGCTGTTGCAAAACGGCCTGCTGCGGTGAGCCGCGCACCAAGGCGATGCGCTTGCCATCCAGGGCCTTGGCCTGTGCAGGTGATTCACCGTCGTTGCGGGTAACAAGCACGCGCGGGCTGACCAGGTAGGGGCGGGTGTAGCGCAGTTGCTTCAAGCGGTCGGCACCATAGCCCAGCGCCCCGATCATCTGTGCCTCGCCCCGCACCAGGCGGTCGATCATGGCCTGCGATGAAGCACTCTCGACGGGTGTGAACTGCAGCCCCGTGCGCAGCGAGATCTGCTTGAGCAGGTCCAGGGTGATACCGCTAGGGCGGTGCTGAGCATCGTTGAACGTCAAGGGTGCCAGCGAGGTATTGACCAGTACGCTGATAGTGGGGTGGGCGGTGATCCAGGATTCTTCTTCTTCGCTCAAGGCGGTGAGGTGGCGCTGCAGCAGCAGGCTGGTGTTACCACTGCTCCAGCGGCGCAGAATGTTCAGGCGTTCACTTTCGCTTATGCGTGACAGCGCCTTGTCCACCAGCCGATGCAGGCGCGGGTTGTCGCTGGCGATGGCGAAGGCAAAAGCCTCTGGGGCCAACTGAGAGAAATGGTCGATTTTCAACGTGCCCTGAAAACTTTTGCCGATCATGTAGTCAGTGCTGATGGCATCGCCCAGATAGGCGTCTGCCTCGCCCAGCGCCACGGCAGCGAGCCCGGCCAGGGTCGAGCGGTACAGGCTCAGTTGCGCCTTGGGGTACAGTGTGCGAACGCTGACGGCCGGCAGGTAGTGATCGACCATCGCCAGGCGCAGGCCGGCGAGCTCGGGCGTACTTTTCAAGCTGCGCCCTTCACGGGTGACGATCACTGGCAGGTCGTCGGCATAGGGGGTGCTGAGGCTTAGCTGGGCGTCCGCCGCCTCGAAGGCGTTGGAGCTACCCAACAAGTCGATACGGCCATCACGCAGGGCGGTGATGGCCTCGTGACGGCTGTCAAAACGACGTACTTCAATGGGGATATCCAGCTGTTCGCCGATGATGCCGGCGTAGTCTGCGCTCAGTCCCTCATAGTCATGCTGGCTGACGTTGATTTCGAACGGGGGGTAATCGGGGCGCGCACTGCCCATTACCAGGCGTTCGCGTTGTTTCAGCCAGTGGCGATCATCGCCGGATAACGTCAGTGGGGCAGCGGCACTGATCGAGCGCGCCAGCAGATGGCGTGGTTCACTGCTGGCCTGCAGTTCCGTGGAGTTGGCCAGACCGATAGCCAGAAGGACGCTCGCCAGCAACTGTTTCATGGCAGCCGAGCGCTCAATAGACGCTGTTGCGCTTGGCCAGGTCGACCATTTCCACCAGTGACTCGGTCTTGAGCTTTTCCATGATACGGCCCCGGTAGGTGCTGATGGTCTTGGCGCTGAGGTTCATGCAAGTGCCGATGTTCTTGTTGTTCTCACCGCGCGCAAGGCGCCGCAGCACTTCCATTTCTCGGTTGGAGAGACTGGCCAGGCGCACCGGCTCGCTCTCCAGCGAGTTGCTGTTGACCGACATTTGCGGAAAGGTCGAATAACCTTTGGTCAGGGCCTTGAGGGCGAACAGCAGGGCCTCGTGGTCCTCTTCCTTGGTGACGAAGGCGCCTATTCCGGCATCCAGGCAGCGACGCACATACAGATCGGTGGCCTGGCCGGTCAGCACCATGATCTTCGGTACCGGCTCCAGGCTCTGCAATCGCTTGATGACTTCCATGCCGTCCAGGCCAGGCAGGCCGATGTCGAGAATGACTACGTCCGGGCGCAGTTCGCGGGCTACCTGAGCCACTTCACTGCCATTGCCGACCTCGCCGATGACATGGAAGCGCTCGCGCTCGAGCAGTAGGCGCAACGACAGCCGGACAATAGGGTGGTCGTCGACGATCAGCACGGTTGTCATGAGGAAAACTCCTGTAGGGATGTGGTCCGCTTCCTGGAACACTCAGGAATACGTCTGCAAGTGGGGTTATCGGAAGCGCTGCACGATACGACCATTCCCGAGGTTTGGTAATGCCGAGTATAGAAGTGTTGAAATCCCCAGTGCTTATTGTTGAAAAGTCCTACAAGAAACAGGAAAGACATCACCCTGAAACAGCGGTGATGCCGGTGCTTTGCAGTTGTTCAGACGCAGGCGGCGTGCGGTTTGTGTATCCGCAGCGTGGAGGCAGGGTTGTTGGCCAATGCCTGACCGACCCGCGTCGGGCGGGCTACCAACTGCCCGGTACAATTCGGGCAGCGGCCTTGGAAGCGGGTTTCGGCACAGGCACGGCAGAACGTGCATTCGAAGGAGCAGATCATAACGTCGGGGCTGTCACCCGGCAGGTCGGCATCACAGCACTCGCAGTTGGGGCGTAGTTCCAGCATGGGCATGACTCCTGTTCGCAGGCGGGAACCCGGAGTCTGCTACGCCCGAGGCAAGGCTGGCAATGTTCAGTCGCCAGGGCGGTACAGGTGGGCATGCCCGGCGCGGTACAAGGCCGATTCGGCGAACGGTGTATCCCCCAGGACGTGGCCTACCAGGATCAGCGCCGTGCGCCGGAAATCCTTGGCCGCTACGCGTTCGACGATATCGCCGAGGTTGCCGCGCACCCAATCCTGATCTGGCCAGGTGGCCCGATGCACCACCGCAACCGGGCAGTGCGCGCCGTAGTGCGGCATCAACTCATCGACAATGCGCGACAGGTGCTTGACCCCCAGATGAATTGCCAGGGTGCTGCCATGGCGCGCCAGGTCGCCTAACTGCTCACCCGGCGGCATGGGCGAGCTGTCGCCATAGCGGGTGAGGATCACGGTCTGCGCCACTTGAGGCAAGGTCAGCTCGCAGCCGAGCAGGGCGGCGCTCGCTGCCGTGGCGGTAACACCGGGGATGATCTGGTAATCGATGCCCAGCGCTTGCAGGTGGCGAATCTGCTCACCGATGGCGCCGTACAGGCTGGGGTCGCCGCTGTGCACCCGGGCCACATCCTGACCTTTTTCGTGTGCGCTGCGCATGGCAGCGATGATCTGTTCCAGGTGCAGTTCGGCGCTGTTGATCACGGTTTCGGCCTGGTGGCCTTCGAGCACGGCGGCGGGTACCAGTGAACCGGCATAAATGATCACCGGGCACTGACGAATCAGCCGTTGGCCCTTGACCGTGATCAGCTCCGGGTCGCCGGGGCCGGCACCGATAAAGTAGATGGTCATGCAAAGTCCTGGCAAGAAAGAGGGGGCGAAACGCTCAGCAGGCCAGGGCGAGCGTCGCCGGGCCCAGTACCTGGCGCGTCAGCAGCAGCCTGGCCGTACCCTGCCGCTGGCTGGCCAGGGCCAGTGCCGCGCTCTCGGCTACGCCCCAGCAGCCACTGTGCCGGTGGGCAACGGCGGAGCGGTGGCTGAGCAGTGGTTCATAGGGTTGCAGTTGCGCGCCATGGTACAGCACCAACGGTAAACCGAGGTGCTCTGCCAGTTGCAACAAGCCGGGCTCGTCGGCCTTCAGGCTGATGCTTGCGATACCGCGCAGGTCAGCCAATGCCAGGCCCTGTTTGTCCAGGGCCTGGCACAGCAAGCGTTGCAAGGTATCCGCCGGGCAACCCCGGCGGCAGCCAAAACCGGCATAGAAGGCAGGCATCAAGCCTGGCTGGAACGGCGGAACAGCCAGGCGCTGAGCAGGCCCAAGGCCAGCCAGAAGGCGGCGTTGGTCAGCCAGGAGGCGACTTTGAACTGGGTTTCCAATGCTTCAGGGGCCAGGCTTTCGTGCACCTCGGGTTGCGGTGCACCGATCACATGAGGAATGACCAGCAGCACGGCGCCCAGCGCCTTCAGCAACCAGTGGCGGGCGAACACCAGCAAGGCCAGGCCCAGCGCTGTGGCACTGGCTGTACCGACCCACCAGGTTTGGCGTTGTCCCAGGTCGGCGGCCGCCGTACCCGGCAGTTCTGGTGGCAAGCCCAGGGTTGGGGCCAGGCAGAACACGGCGAAGCCAGCCAACCCCCACAATGCGCCAGTGGCGGCGCGTTTGGGCTCGCGAAGGCTGTACAGGGCGGCGAGGATCAGGGCGAAGCCGACCGCAACCACCAGATTACCGCCTGTGGTGGACAGCACGCGCTGCCAGCCGTCTTCCGGCGACCAGGCTTCGGCGCTGTGTTCATGAGCGGCAACTTCGCTACCGTGTTCGTGGTGTGCGGCCGGGGCCGAGGACTCGTAGGTTTCCGCCTCCAGAATCAGCGGAGCCACCCAGAAGCTTTGCAGCAAGGTCAGCAACAGGGCTGCAAGGAGCCCGCTGAAGCCCGCAGTACGGGCAATGCGCGTGATCATCAGGCGTACTCAGTGGCAGGGGAAGGCGGCGCTGTGGCGGGTGTCGTGGGCGGCGTTGTGCACGGCCTCGATGTGCGAGAACCCGGCAAAGTAGACCAGGCACAGACCCAGCAAGCTGGCACCGACGGCGATGGTTACACGCTGGCTGAGCGTAACGGGGGTAGCAAGGCTGTGTTGTTTGGCGCTGGTGACGGGCATGACGCGATCCTCTGCTTTTTGTGGGCAATGGGCGAGCGCGGCAGCCCCGGACGTGGTCGCCCAAGGGAATGCAACAGCGCCCGCCCACCGCGGGGTGTTCATGAACGCCAGGCCGGTCTCCGGGCTTGCGAGGAAGAGCTGGGCTCCTGGAACGCGTCACCTTCCCATGCCGTACTACGAGGCACAGTGGTACAGACGCTTCACTCGCTTACCGTTGCGGGGGCAGCACCGGCATTGTCCGGCCCTGCTGAAGGGCCTGGGACGCACCGGTTTCCCGTTTCACCCCCTGAGGGGCACCTGAACGCGAGGCATAAGGAGAGCATGGGGCGGGCTTGGCGTCAATGTCATACAGCGCGCGAGGCCGTTGAACAGCAGGTACGGCAGGCTCAGGCCTGCAGTCTTCTTCCTGCAGGCAGAAGTGCAGAAACCGGGCGATCACCCGCGGGCGAATGCCGCCAGCTTGTCGCCATCCAGGCGGTAGCGCACCCACTCATCCTGCGCCTCGGCCCCCAGTTTCTGGTAGAAGCCGATCGCTGGCTCGTTCCAGTCCAGCACACTCCATTCCAGACGCCCACAGTTGTTCGCCACCGCTTCGCGGGCAATGTGCTGCAACAACTGCCGGCCGGCACCATCGCCGCGATGTTCGGGGGTTACGTACAGGTCTTCCAGATAGATGCCATTGCGCCCGAGCCAGGTCGAGTAGCTGTAGAAGTACACGGCAAAGCCGATTGCACGGCCATCACGCTCGCACATCAGGGCGTGCACAGTGCTGCCTTCGTCGAACAGGCTGTGCTCGATGTCGGCAAGGGTGGCGACCACCTCGTGGCGGGCGCGTTCGTACTCGGCGAGTTCGGTGATGAAGGTGAGGATCTGCTCGGCATCGGTACGCACGGCAGGGCGAAAGGTGAGGCTCATGGTGACGGCTTCCTTGGTCCGGATTGGCGATACAGTGATTTGTATCTGTGTAATTTAATCAAACTGTAACGGTCGCTGGGAGTGGCGGCTCCGGTAGTGTGACAGCACCTATAAAGAAAGTGGAATGCCCGCCATGCTTGCCTCTGCCGACCTGCTGACTGCCTTTGTGCTGTTTGCCTTCGTATCTTCCATCACGCCTGGCCCCAACAACACCATGTTGCTGGCCTCGGGGGTGAACTTCGGCGTGCGCCGCTCGGTCCCTCATGCCTTGGGTATCAGTTTTGGTTTCATGATGATGGTGCTGGCCGTCGGCCTGGGGCTGGGGGAGGTATTCAAGGCCTGGCCACCCCTGTACACGGTGCTGCGCTACGCTGGCGCCGCCTATCTGCTGTACCTGGCCTGGAAGATCGCCACTTCCGGGCCGGTCGGCACGGCCGCGTCCAGTGCCCGCAAACCGCTGGGCTTCTGGGGGGCGGCGGCGTTCCAGTGGGTCAACCCCAAGGCTTGGGTGATGGCGGTAGGGGCGATTACCACCTACACGCCAGCGCAAGGCTATGTAACCAACGTGATCGTCATTGCGGCCTTGTTCGCTTTGGTCAACTTGCCCAGCGTGGGGGTATGGGTGATGTTCGGCAGCGCCCTGCGCAACCTGTTGCAGAATTCGCGCTGGCTGATGCTGTTCAATGTCGTGATGGCCCTGTTGCTGGTGATTTCCCTGTACCCGCTGCTGTTTGTAGAATCAGCGTTTTCCTGACCCCGAGAGTACAGTAAGCCGATGCAGTTGATTCCCTGGTCCCACGAATGCGCCGAAGGTTTCACCCTGCGTGGCTGGCGAACTCCGGCCAGTGGCAAACCGCTGCTGCACTTTCTGCATGGCAACGGCTTCTGTTGCCTGGCCTACCAACCGTTGCTGATGCGCCTGGGCGAGCATTTCGACCTGTGGCTCTGCGACGTTCAGGGGCATGGGGACAGTGATCATGGTGGGGTGTTTCGCGGCTGGAACCGCACCGCTGCCCTGGCGGTGGAGGCCTTTCAGGGCGGACGTGGCGAGTATGGCGACGTACAGCGGTTTGCCGCAGGGCACAGCTTTGGTGGCGTGCTCACGGGGCTGATTCTGGGCAGTGAGCCGCAACTGTTCGCACGTGCCGTGCTGCTCGACCCGGTACTGTTCAGCCGACGCATGATCGGCGTGATGGGGGCGGCAGCCCTGGTCGGCCTGCATCAGCGTCACGCCCTGGCCCGCAAGGCCGCCAGCCGCCGTAGCCACTGGCCCGATCGCGAGTCGGCGTTGGCCTCGCTGGAAGGGCGCGGCATCTTCAAAGGCTGGACCCATGCGGCACTGCAGGCCTATGTCGAGCATGCGATCGGTGAATGTGGCGAGGCCGTGGTGCTCAAATGCCGGCCCAGCCGTGAAGTGGAGATCTTCAGTTCATTCCCTAAACGCATGTGGGCCAGTCTGGCCGCAATCACGACACCGACACGGGTGTTGTACGGAGAAGACACCTATCCCTTCGTGCCACACTCGGTGAATCGCTTGGCGCTGCTGAACCGCAATGTGACCGCACGGCAAGTTCCCGGTGGGCACTGTTTCATGCAGGAAGACCCGGCCATGGCGGCCGAGCAGGTGCTCGATTTCTTGCAGGGTTGACTGTTCTGTACGTGGAACGATGCATGCCATTTTAGCCAGCTACCGCGTGATTGGCATCATTGATAAGGTTATCTCAGCCAAGAGAGGAGCCTTCTCATGAAAACGATTCTGGGTATTCACCGCAGCCCCCACGCCCATTGGGTGGGTGATGGTTTCCCGGTGCGCAGCCTGTTCACCTACGACAACCTGGCCAGCCAGATCAGCCCGTTCCTGCTGCTGGATTACGCCGGCCCGCATGATTTCGCCCCGACCCAAGCACGACGCGGCGTAGGCCAGCATCCGCATCGCGGCTTCGAGACCGTGACCATCGTCTACCAAGGTGAACTGGAGCACCGTGATTCCACCGGTGCTGGCGGCTTGATCGGTCCAGGTGACGTGCAGTGGATGACGGCGGCCAACGGCATCATTCATGAAGAGTTTCATTCCCCGGACTTTGCACGCAGTGGCGGCACGCTGGAAATGGTCCAGCTGTGGGTGAACCTGCCGGCGCGGGACAAGCGTGCAGCGGCCGGCTACCAGACGCTGCTGGCCGGCGACATTCCGGTGGTAGCGCTCGACGGTGATGCCGGGAGCTTGCGGGTGATTGCCGGTGACTACCACGGCCACCAGGGGCCGGCTCGAACCTTCACCGCGATGGACGTGTGGGATTTGCGGCTCAACGCCGGCGCGGCCTTGCAGTTGCCAGTTGCTGCCGGTCGCAATGCGGCGCTGGTGGTGTTGCGTGGTAACGTTCGAATCAACGGCGAGCGCGAAGCAGGCCCGTCCAGCCTGGTGCTGCTCGACCGGGAGGGTGTAGATGTAGCCGTCGAGGCGCTGGACGGCGCAAGTGTGCTGCTGCTCAGCGGTGAGCCGATCGACGAGCCGATCGTTGGCTACGGCCCGTTCGTGATGAACAGCCAGGCGGAGATTGCCGAGTCGTTCGATGATTTCCATGCCGGGCGGTTTGGGCAGATGCAGGACGAGAGGGGAGGCGCCGCACACTGATGCTGTTAATTGGTTGGCCTTTCCCGGCTGGGGCCTGGCCAACGCCTAGTTGACCGAGACCACTCGTCGTTAAGTCTGCTAATGCATTCGAACACTCGGCCGCCGCGGGGAATCTTCCACTAAGGTGCTAGAGGATTCCCCGCATGCTCATTGCCGGGGAGCATGGTCAGCTGGCCGAGCATGCGCAATATCAATTGGCGCCCCGCCCGACAAAGGCGTACTTCCATACAACAGACCATCCCACAGAGAGGGTCGTACCATGTCGTTGATAGGCGTTTCTATGCTAGAGATGCGGCAACTGATCGAGCAGGCCTGCTTGCCAGACCGCTGTGAAGTGAGTTGCCCGGATGGCGCGCACTTGACCATCCGCCTGGGCCAGGGCCAGGATCTCGACCAAGGCGTGACCCTCAGCGGGGTCGCGCTGCAAGACCTCAACAGTTGTCGTGACCTGGTCAACCTGGTGGAGCAGCTGCATGCGTTGCGTGACAGCCACCCGGCGCCACTCAAGGCGATTGCCTGAGCGCGCCTGTCGTGCCCCGGTCAGCCCAGGCTGGCCGGGTATAAGCAGCCACGAGCGCGGCCACGGCCGCCGTTGATCGGCTTATTGCAGTTCCAGCAGCAGGTTCAGGCCACCGTCGCCGCACTTTCCCTTCTCGCGAACCACGCCGTGATAACTCCGCCCATCCCAGACGAAGGCCACACTGTGAGCTCGGTCGATCTTGTCAGGCAGTGGGGGGCAAACGTGCAGGCGCAGCCCTGGGCGACCTTGCAGGTTGAGGGCGGCGAGCTGGCATTGGCATTCCACTCGTTGCGCCACCGGGCCGAACAGGGTGTCGCGTACGTAATCGAGTTGCAGCGAAGCATTGGGTGCGCGGCCAGGCATCTTCATCGGTACATGGCTCCGTTACAACGGCTCGAAGAACCACACGGGTTGGGCATGGCAGGCTCCATACAAAAGAAAGGCGGCTTATCATTCGAAGCTTGCCTGGCCAAGATGTTCAATGTGTTTCATGTGCGTTCATCTTGTTTTGCGCTGGCTGGCAGATGACGGCCCCTGTTCAGGCACCCGCCTTGCGCAAGGTCAGGTTGATCCGCCGTTCGCCCAGGCGCGGATGCACACCGGGCTTGATCGGTAGCACGCCGTGAAAGCGCAAGCGGTCTTCGCCACCCCACACCAGCACATCGCCGTGGCTCAGCGCGATGCGCTGAGCCTTGTCGGCACGCTGCAGGCCGCCGAACAGGAACACCGCCGGTAAGCCCAGCGACACCGACACGATCGGCTGGCCGAAATCCTGCTCGTCGCGGTCCTGGTGCAGACTCAGGCGTGTGCCCGGCAGGTAATGGTTGACCAGGCAGGCATCCGGCACAAAACCGTCAAACCCGGCCATGGCTGCGGCGCGGGAGGCCAAGGCGAGCAGAACCGGGGGCAGGGCGGGCCAGGGCTGGCCACTGAGTGGGTCGCTGGGGCTGTATCGGTAGCCATGTTGATCACTCACCCACCCCAGCGTACCGCAGTTGGTCAGGGCCACTGCCATGCGCAGGCCTCCTGGGGTGTACATGTGCCGGAACGGCGCAGCACGCAGCACCGGACGCAGGGCATCGAGCAGCGCCTCGGTTTCGGCCAGGGCGAAGCCGGGCAGCAGCACGGTGTGGCTTGCCAGGCGTTGCGGCTGGGGGCCGAACAGGTCGAGGTCGGACTGGATCATGTGGCTGCACATCTTCGAGCGGTTTGCCATTGTACCCGACAGCTACACGTCAGGGGATTGCACACGCCGGCCGGATCGAACGATGGCAGAGGACGGGATGACAGAAAAAGGAACCGCGGCACCAGGGAGAGGAGCACCGCGGTTCAAGGGGGAGCGGTTTACTGCTGGGTCACAGTGGCCAGGTTCGCGCTGCCCAGCTGGGTGATGGTGGCGGATTGGGCGACACCACTCTGGTCGACGAACGCCTTGTTGCTTTGGCCTCCCTGGGTCACGTAGGCGACGTTGATGCTGTCAGTCTGTTTGATGGTGGCTTCGTTTCCGCTTCCGTAGAGTTGGTTGGTGTAGCTCTGGTTGCTATAGCCGGACTGGTCGAGCGTGATGGTGTTGCCGGTGCCCTGGCTGCTGCCGTAGGCATAGTTGTCGGTACCACGCTGGTCGGCGATCAGAATGTTGTCAGTGCCGTTCTGTTCGAAGTACAGCTCGTTGCTGACATCATCCTGCTTGGTCGACATCTGGTTGCCTTTACCCGTCTGGGTCAGCGTGGCCAGCTGGTCAGCGCCCTTCTGGGTCAGATTGACGCCGTTGCCATTGCCAGCCTGGTTGATGGTGGCGTTCTGGTTGGTGCCGAACTGGCCACCCATCTTGGCGCCTTTCCAGTTACTGGCGGTGATGCTGTTGCCATTGCCTTGGGTGTTGATGGTCAGGTTGAGGTTTTCACCGTTCTGATAGGTGAAATGCAGGTTGTTGTTGCCGGTCTGGGTAATGGTGGTGGTCGAGTTGTTGGTCTCGAACTGGTCCGACCAACTGGCGTTGGCATTGCCTTGCTGCGACAGGCTGACCTTGTTGCTGACGCCGAAGCTCTGGTCGATATAGCCTTCGTTCGACTGGCCGGTCTGGACCACGGAGGCCTGGCTACCGATCTGTGTGTCCTGCCACACTTCCACAGAGTTGCCGCCCCCGTACTGGCCAATGGCAATGGTGCCGCCAGTGCCTTCGCGCTGGTCGCCATAGGCCCAGTTGTCGTGGCCTTCCTGATAGACCTGGATATCGCCATCGACATGGTTCAGGTGCTCGGCGGTGGCGTAGTTGTCCTGGCCGGTCTGGTTGACGGTGCTGCGATTGTTGCTGCCACCGAAGGTCTGTTCGATAAAAGCCTCGTTGCGCTGGCCGGATTGCCAGCTGGTGGCTTTGCTGCCTTCCTGGCTGTCCTGCCACACGGTGGATTTATTGCCGACGCCTTGTTGGGTTTGCAGCGATTCGTTGTTCGACCCAATCGACTGGCTGGCGAAGGCATCGTTGTAGCTGCCTCCGGCTTGCTGGGTGATCTGGCTGCCGTTCTCGAACAGTTGCTCAGCGTAGCCGGCGTTGTACTGGCCGGTGGCGCTCTGCTGGATATCGCTGGTGCTTTCGGCCTGCACGGCGAGGTGGTTGTGGCCCTTGCCAGTCTGGTTCTGGGTGGCCGAGGCGAAGGATGCCTGGGTCTGAGAGACTTCGGCGATGTTTTCCTTGCCGTCCTGGGTCTGGGACGAGGTGCTGTCAGCAGCCATGGCCTGACCTGCGAGGGCCAGGACGATAGCGGCACTTAACGGAGCGAGCTTGTACATGGTGGTGCCTCCAGGTCTATCGGTATTGGGTGATCTGAACATGCTGGCCATTGCCAGCCTGGGTCACGGAGCTGTTGAGCCCTGAGCCGGACTGCACGATGCTGGCGCTGTTGTCGTTGCCGATCTGCTCGATGGCGGCGTTGTTGCTGCTGCCGCTCTGGCGAATCGACGCACTGTTGCCATTTCCCTGTTGGCTGATGATGGCCATCAGGTCACTGCCTTCCTGCAAGATGTACGCTTCCTGGGCACCGCCGGACTGGACGATACGGCCCAGCAGGGCCTGACCGTTCTGGTCGAGGGCGGCGCGGTTGCCTGACCCTTGCTGCTCGATCACCGCAGCCTGGCCGGCACCGGCCGGCAGCAGGCGGATGATCACTGGTTCACCGAGGTCGTTGCCGGGTGCAAGGTCGGCATTGTCCATCAGGTCCTCTGCCCAGCAGGCCTGGCCCGCCAGGGCCAGGCAGAGCAACAGGGAGTACAGCCGTTTCATCGAAGCCTCCGGCTTTTACTGCACGACTACGTTGACAGTGCGCGTGGTGCCTTGGCTGGTGGTGATCGTCGCCGTCGGTGCCGCAGTCGGGATGATCGTGGTGCTATTGCTTACCACCAGGCGCCAGCGGCCGGTCAGCGCTACCGTGGCCGTCCCCAAGGTCTGGACGCCCGTGGTAGTGGTTACCCGCACGGTTACGGTATTGCCGGTGGTCACCGACGAGGTGCCACTGATGTCCCAGTTGTAACGGTTGTTGGAGCGCGCCGTGACCGTGGCTGTCGTGACGGCGAAGGTTTCTGCGGCAGGCCGAGGCGACACGTTGACGGTGACCGTACTTGGGGTGGACAGCCCCCCCAGCGAGTCACGTGCCTGGTAGGTGAAGGTGGTGGTGAAGGCTGTGGTTACAGTGGCCGGTGGGGTATAGGTCACGGTTGTGCCGTCGGTGCTGACCGTGCCACGGCCGGCGGCCGGCTGGGTGATGTTGGCCACACTCAGCGGTACGTTGCCTTCTGGATCGGTGTCGTTGGCCAGAACGTTGATGGTCAATGGCACGCCCAAGGTGGCAACGGTTTCCGGGTTGGCAGTCGGTGCCTGGTTAGGTGCGACGTTGATGGTGACCGTGGCCGGTTCCGACTTCAGGCCCTTGGCATCCACCGCCCGGTAGCTGAAGTTGGCTACCAGCGGTTGTGTGGCCCCGGTCGGCGGTGTGTAGGTAACCGAGGTGGTGCCGTTCAGCACGACGCCGCCAAGGCCGGTCCCGGGTTGGGTCAGGTCGCTGATGGTCAGCGGCACGTCGCCATCCGGGTCGCTGTCGTTCAGCAGCAGGTTGAGTGTGATCGGTACACCGACACTGGTGCTGCCGACATCGGCCTGGGCCAGCGGTGGCTGGTTGGCGGCCTCGACCGGGGCGCTGCCGACCACGATCACCGGCTCCACATCACTACCGCCATGGGCAGACTTGACCGTAACGGTGGCGGGCGGTTGAGCCAAATCGTTGACCGTGATGCTTTGCAGTGTGCCCGATTTCGACATGCGGCCGTAGCCTTGGGCGAGCAGGTCGGGGACCGTTACTTCGTCGCTGGAGCTGGCCTCGATCAACAGACGTTTGTTGGCCCAGTCATAGCGTGCGGTGCTGACTTTGACCACGTCGCTGAGCTTGCTCGAGAGCGCAGTCGGCTGGGTGCCGCCGACTGCGTTGCTGGCGGTGACAACCACCACCGCTGGCGGCACCGACTGGTTGAACTGCTGGCTGAAGAACAACCCGTTGTTGTCCGAAGTCAGGGTGAACTGACAAGGCGAAGGCGGCGTGCCGATCAGTGCCAGGCCATTGCGCATGCACAAGCTGGCCTCACTCGGGGCCTTGGCGAACACTTCCACGCGGGTGCCGCTGCCGTTGCGCGAATAGGTGGCGCGCTCCAGGGTGACCGGGGTTTGTGCTCGCTGGTCCAGCACCTTGCCAGACACGGTGAACGTGTTGGTCTGAATGGCGCCCGCGGGCCCTTCGATGCGCACGAAGTTGGTATTGAAGGGGCTACCCGTGACCGCTTCGGTGATATTGGGGTCGCCGATGAAGGTTTCGGTGGTGCCCGTGTCAGGGTTGACCTCTGTATATGGCCCGCCAACCCCCTTCAGCCAAGGGCCGATCGCCCCCCCCAGCGCCCCCTGGAAGTTGCCCGGAGCACCGATACCGATGTCCCGGGTGATGTTGATCGCGCGACGACCTGCCGTGGTGACGTTGACCGTCTCCACCCCGTAAGGGTGCGTGATGGTGTAGGTACCGGTGCGTGGGACCGATGCGCGGATACGGATGCGGGCGAAACTTTGCTGATCACCGTCTACCGGGTTTTCAGCAGCAAAGGCTGCCTCTATACCGGCAACGTAGACCTCCAGCTCATATCCGCTGTTACCGACTTGTGGTATCGAGGTTTCGGCCAGGAACCAGAACATCTCGGGTGGCCAGTTATCTGGAAATACCAGCGGCAGGGCATCGTCATAGACCCCGGGCTCGGGCAACAAGGTGCACATGTAGGCGGGCGCCCCGGGTGCGCCTGGCGCACGGGTGCTGGTGGCACGCGACTGGCACAGCTCCAGGGATTGGTCGAGGCTGTCCTTGTACCACATCGGATAGCCACCTGTGGCGAAGGTGTAGGGCCCCGGATCGACATCAGACAGCGCGGCGAACGCGGCGCTGGTAACGGTAAGAGAGAAACCGGCGGCCAACAGCGCACGGCGCGACCAAGTGTTCATGCTGCCTCCTTGAAGGCTGAGCCTTTGTCTGTTCATGGCACCAGCACCACGTCTTCGGAGTCGCTACCACCGTTGGCGCTGGTGACCTGCACCTTGGCCGGCGGAATGGGCGAGAGGGTCATGCTCAACGTCTTCACGGCGCCGGTACCGCCCAGGTTGCCGATCAGCGTGCCGTTGCCGGTATGTGCGGTAAGTACTGGAGGTGTTGTTTCGTCACTGGTGCTGGCCACCAGGGTCAGCTCGCCGGTGGACAGGCGGTACTGGGCCTGCGTGATGGTGACCAGGTCGGTCAGGGGAACGTTGCTGGTGGTCAGGCTGCTGGTCGGGATTGCCACGCTGTTGTCAGCGGACAGTGTCACGATGGTTCCGGCCGCCGGGTTGAGGGCTGACTGGGCGTACCAGGCGCCGGTGCCGTTGGCCTCGGTGAGGCTCAGGTTGGGGGTCTGGCTGGTCAGGGTGACGCTTGCCGGTGGCGGCGGGGCCAACACGAAGATGTCTTGCTGGGCGATCAGGTCGCCGTTCTCGGTATGGCGTGAGTAAGTGCTGCGTTGTGGCATCAGCGGGGTTGGCAGGACCACTTCGGAAAGCTTGCCCGAGACTGCGAACAGCTCGGTGCGCAGGTCGATGCCACCAGGGCCTTCGATGCGTACGTAGTTGGTGTTGAATGGGCTGCCCGTTACCGGTTCTTCCAGGTTCGGGTCACCGATGAAGCGCTCGTTGCCTTCGGTGTAGGGGCCGTTGACACTGCGCAGGAACGGCCCGACATCGCCCTTGAGTGCGCCGGTGAAGTCGCCTGCGCCGGCGATGCCGATGTCGCGGGTCATGTTGATCGCCCGGCGCCCTGCAACGGGCACATCGAACACTTCAACACCATAGGGGTGGGTGACCACGTAGGTGCCCGCGGTGGGTACGTCGACCCGGATACGGACCCGGGCGAAGCTGACCTGGTCACCCTCGACAGGTTCCTCGGCGGCGAATGCCGCTTCGATCGCCGTGCCATAGCTGAGGTCGATGCCACGCGCAGCGTCGACGATTGCAGCGTCGGCAGTGAACCAGAACGCTTCGTCAGGGAAGTTGGTGGGGAAGACGATGGGTTGGGTATCGTCGAACACACCAGGTGTGGGCAGTAGCGTGCACATGTATGAGGGTGCGCCAGGTGCGCCTGCGACCCGGGAGCTGACGGCCTTGGTCAGGCACAGGTCGAGGGTACGACCGTGGCTGTCCTGGTACCAGGCGGGGAAGCCGCCGTTGGCTGGGACGTAAGCGCCTGGATCGACAGCGTTCAAGGCGGCCTGCGCGGGAAGCTGGAGAATGCCGGCGAAAATCGCCACTGCCAGCGGGTGGGGTATCGGTCGGTGCATGAGTCAATTCCTCCTGCAAACGGGCCCATGGACTTGGGGCGTCTGGGAGGAGATCGGCAAGAGCTGTGCCAACACCTGAAAAATGCTTTGCAGGCCTTGTGGTGCAGGGGCTACAGATTCTCAGTAGGGCTTTATGCCAGCCGCTGGCGGTGGGCAGCGTTCCCCCAAGGTTGGGGATTGGGGGCCGGTAATTCAAACCCGGTTTTAGAAGCCAATGCGGTTTTTGCTACAGTGCTACGGCGGTCCCTTCCCCAAGCCGAGCCAAGCGATGCAACCCCTCGACCACCTTTCCCTGAACCTGTTCATCGTCGTCTGCGAAGAAGGCACCATCGCCCGCGCAGGCGAGCGCGCGTTCATGGCGCCGTCCGCCGTCAGCAAACGTATTTCAGACATCGAGGCGCGCTTTGGTACCGCCTTGCTCAAACGTAGCAAGCGCGGCGTGGAGCCCACCCCGGCGGGGCTTGCACTGCTGCGCCATGCCAGGGAAATGACCCGCGCCATGGAACGCCTGGACAGCGAGCTGAGCGAATACGCACACGGCGCGCGTGGTCATGTGCGGGTGCTGGCCAATGTATCGTCGATCATGGAGTTTCTGCCCGAAGAACTGTCAGCGTTCATGCTGGAATACCCACTCATCCAGGCCGATATCGAAGAGCGCTTCAGCGCCGATGTCGTTCGTGGTGTGGCCGAGGGCACTGCAGACCTCGGTATCTGCCGCAAATCCATGGCGGTGGGTGACCTGGATTTCGTACCGTATCGGCAGGATCACCTGGCCGTGGTCGTTGCTGCTGACCACCCGTTGGCCGGCCGCAGCCAGATTGCCTTCGAGGAAACCCTGGGTTACGACCACCTGGGGCTATCGGCCTTTGCCACATTGAACGCTTTCATGCGTAAAAGCGCTGAACAGTCAGGCAAGGCGCTGCGTTTTCGTTCGTACGTGTCGTCGTTCGACGCGGCATACCGTCTGGTGCAGTTCGGCCTTGGCCTGGCGGTGTTCCCGCAAGAGGCCGTATCCCGCTATGCGGCGTTGTTCGACCTGCGGGTCATTGCGCTGACTGACGACTGGGCGCTTGGCGAATTCGTCATCTGCATGCGCGACCGGCACACGCTCTCGCTGTCGGCTCGGCGCCTGCTTGACCACCTGTTGCTGCGTGCACCGGCCTGGCAGGTCGCGGGCTGATCCATCGTGGCTGACGATGGATCAGCCCGCGAAACACGTCTTTTCTGCCCGTCATCCAGCTCTTAGTCTGGCGCAACGCTTCAGACAGAGAGACCGCGATGACAACAATAACAATCAATGAAGTCGGCCTGCGCGATGGCTTGCAGAGCCTGCAAGTGATCATGCCGACAGCAGCCAAACGCCGCTGGATCGACGCCGCTTACGGCGCCGGCGTGCGTCATATGGAAGTCGCGTCGTTCGTGTCGGCACGCTTGCTGCCGCAGATGGCCGATGCCCGCGAAGTGGTGGCTCACGCCCTCACGTACCCGGACCTGCAAGTAACCGTGCTGGCTCCAAACCTTCGTGGCGCAAGGGACGCACTTGAATCGGGTGCACACCGCATCGTCGCCCCGGTATCGGTGAGCACGGCGCACAGCCTGGCCAACGTGCGCCGCACGCCAGTGGAGATGGTCGAGGAACTGGGGCGCATGTGCCAGCTGCGTACTGAAATGGGCCTGCATGGGGTGCAAGTCGTGGCCGGCATGTCAGTGGCCTTTGGCTGCACCCGCCAGGGCGAGGTGCCGCTGGCTGACCTGTGTGCGTTGACCCGCCAGGTGATCGAAGCCGGTTGCGACCTGGTCTCCCTGGGGGACACCACTGGCTATGCCAATCCGGGCCAGGTGGCAACGGTGCTTCGGGCCGTACGGGAGATTGCAGGCGACCGTCTCAAGGCCGCGCACTTCCATGACACCCGGGGCCTGGCCTTGGCCAACAGCCTGGTGGCGGTGCAGCAGGGCATTGGGGAACTGGATGCCTCCCTGGCGGGCCTGGGAGGGTGCCCGTTCGCCCCTGGCGCGTCTGGTAATACCGTGACCGAAGACCTGGTGTTCATGCTGCAAAGCATGGGCTACGACACCGGCATCGACTTGCCTGCACTGATCGAAACCCGGCAGGTACTAAGCGAAGCGCTACCGGGCGAGCCACTTTACGGCTTCATCGCCCGGGCCGGATTGCCGCTCAACTTCGCCAACACACACCGCCACGCCTGAATTGCCCGTAAGAGGAGCACCACAATGTCCAGACTTCCCTTGGACGGCATCCGTGTCGTTGAGATTTCGCATATGGTCATGGGCCCGACGTGCGGCATGATCCTCGGCGACCTTGGCGCCGAAGTCATCAAGATCGAGCCGGTACGCGGCGACGGCACACGCCGTTTGCTGGGCGCAGGGGCGGGCTTTTTCCGCACTTTCAACCGCAACAAACAATGCATTGCTGTCGATGTTGAAACGCCCGAGGGCCGTGAGGCCGTGCTGCAACTGATCGACACCGCCGATGTCTTCATCGAGAACTTCAAGCCCGGGCGTATGCAGAAGCTGGGTCTGGGCTACGACGCACTGTGCCAGCGCAATCCAGGGCTGATCTATGCCTCGCACAAGGGGTTTCTCAGCGGGCCATACGATAACCGCCTGGCGCTGGATGAAGTGGTGCAGATGATGGCCGGTCTGGCCTACATGACAGGACCGGTAGGGCGCCCGCTGCGCGCAGGCAGCTCGGTGAACGACATCATGGGTGGCATGTTCGGCGCCATTGGCGTGCTGGCCGCACTCAACGAGCGCCACAGCACCGGCAGGGGCCGTGAGGTGCAAAGTGCCCTGTACGAGAATTGCGTGCTGCTGGCTGCCCAGCATATGCAGCAGTACGTGGTCACCGGTGAAGCCGCAGCGCCGATGCCGAACCGCATCAGTGCCTGGGCCATCTATGACGTGTTCACTTTTGCCGGTGGCGAGCAGATGTTTGTCGCCGCCACAGGGGAAGGCCAGTGGCACGCGTTATGCCGGGTACTGGGGCAGACCGCTTTGCTTGATGACCCGACCCTTGGTAGCAATAACGACCGCGTGTTGCAGCGGCCACGGCTGCTGGCGCACCTGGCCGAGGTGTTTGCGCCGCTGGACGCCGGGCAGTTGGCGTTGCAGCTGGAAGCCAACGGCATTCCTTTCGCGCCGATCCGCCGCCCTGAAGAGTTGTTCGAGGACCCCCACCTGCTACAGAGCGGTGGCATGGCCGAGCTGCAACTGGAAGACGGCAGCCACACACCGATGCCGTTATTGCCGCTGTCACTGGACGGCCAGCGCCTGCAGCCACGGCGGGCGATCGCGAGGATTGGTGAGCACACCCGCCAAGTGATGCGTGAACTGGGTTACAGCGACGCGCACATTGCCCAGCTGTGTGCGGCGGGCGTGCTGAAAACAGACGACGCGGCTTGAGGAGGCCTTGAGATGGCGATCTACCAATATGACAACCTTGCACCCAACCTGCACCCGGAAACGTTCATCGCCGAGGATGCCAGCGTCATCGGCGACGTTACCCTGGAACAAGGCGTCAGCGTATGGCCGCAGGCCGTGCTACGGGGCGACAACGAAGCGATCTGTATCGGCCAGCACAGCAACGTGCAGGAGGGCGCTGTCTTGCATGCCGACCCCGGCTTTGCGTTGACAGTGGGGCAAGGTGTCACCATCGGCCACCAGGCCATGCTGCACGGCTGCACCATCGGCGATGGCGCGCTGATCGGCATTCAGGCGGTGGTGCTCAATGGCGCGGTCATCGGCAACAACTGCCTGGTGGGTGCCGGCGCCATCGTCACCGAAGGCAAGGTGTTTCCCGACAACTCGTTGATCCTGGGCGCACCTGCCAAGGTAGTGCGCGAGCTCACTGCCGAAGCCATCGCCGGTATGCAGCGCAATGCGACGGAGTACGTCGCAAAAGGCCAGAGCTTCAAGGAAAAGCTGATCCGTATTCGCTAAAAAACCTGCTGGTGACGCCCTTCGAGACGTCGCTGCTCTCCAATAATTACAAGAATGGAGATTCACCATGGTTGCTTTGACCGGCGAACTGGCGCGTGAGCGCAACGACAGTCACATTAATGAGCTGCTGCTATACCGCCGTGTGGCCTGGCGCATCATGCCGCTGGCTATCATCTGCTTCCTGTTCTCCTACTTCGATCGCATCAACATCAGTTTTGCGAAGACACAAATGCAGCAGGAACTGGGCCTCAGCGATGCTGCCTACGGCCTGGCCGCGAGCATGTTCTTCGTCGGCTACGTGCTGTTCGAAGTGCCCAGCAGTCTCGGCCTGAAACGCTACGGGGCTCCGGCCTGGATCTGCCGGATCATGGTGTCCTGGGGCCTGGCGACGGCTGCGCTGGTATTTGCCTATACCCAGTACACGCTGTACTTCCTGCGCTTTCTGATCGGCGTCATGGAGGCCGGTTTCGGCCCGGCGATCCTGTTCTACCTGGCATGCTGGTTCCCGCGCAAGCACCTGGCGAAGATGAATGGCCTGTGGTTCCTGGCGGTGCCGCTGGCCGGAGCGGTGGGGGGCCCGGCTGCGGGCTTTTTGCTGGGGACAATGGACGGCGTGTTGGGCCTCGCTGGCTGGCACTGGTTGTTCCTGATGTCCGGGCTGCCGTGTGTGCTGCTGGGCCTGCTGGTGCTGTGGAAGCTGGACCGCGATATCGAGGCGGCGAAATGGTTGAGCCGCGAGGAGAAGGACCTGCTGGCGGAGAACCTTGCCCAGGACAAACGCGCTGCAAAACCGATACTCGGCTCGATCTGGCGGGTGTTGCTGACCCGTGAAGTGGCGATCATGGCGTTCATCTACTACGTGGTCAAAACCGCGTCCTACGGGCTGAATTTCTGGATGCCGCACCTGATCAAGTCCTCGGGGGTGCAAGACATGCTGTGGGTTGGCGTACTGTCGGCATTGCCCTATGCGGTAGCGTGCATCGGCATGGTGTTGCTGACTCGCCACTCCGACCGCACCGGCGAGCGTAAGCGCTATCTGGTGTACTGCCTGCTGGCGGCCGCCGTCGGTTACCTGCTGGCGTGCCTGTTCTCCGACTCTCCCTTCGCGATGATGACCGCGCTGGTGCTGGCCACTGCGGGCACCTTTATCGCTATCCCGATCTTCTGGACCATTCCACAGTCGACGTTCTCGGGGCTGGCAATTGCTACCGGCACCGCCGCGATCAACTCGGTGGGACAGCTGAGCGGCATCGTTGCACCAGTGATGGTGGGCAAGATCAATGACCTTACCGACAGTACCTACATGGGCATGCTGTCAATCGCGCCGCTGATCCTGGTCGCATGCCTGGTGGTGATGCGTTACGTGCGCAACCCTAAAAGTTGATTGGCGCTGAGTCTTCGAACAACAACAAGAACAAGAGCAAGGCATACCAATGATCGTGATCTTTCGGCGAGCATCGCTGGTGCTCTCGGTGCTTTACTGCGCCTGTCAAACCGCCCAGGCTGCCTTTATCCATGACGGCAGTGGCAGCCTGGAACTGCGCAATTTCTACTTCGACCGCGACTTTCACGGTGACAGCGCCACGCAATCGCGGCGCGGTGAATGGGCCCAGGGCCTCATGCTGCGCTTGCAGTCTGGCTATACCGACGGCGTGGTTGGCTTTGGCCTGGACGCAGCCGGCATGCTGGGGCTCAAGCTGGACTCCTCGCCTGACCGTAGCGGTTCCGGCCTGTTGCCGCGAGGCAGCGACAAACGCGCCGCGGATGACTACGCCAAGGCCGTGGCTACCTTCAAGGCCAGGCTGGCGCAGAGCGAATTGAAGGCGGGGGGCCTGAGCCCGCAACTGCCATTGCTGGCGTCCAACAGCAGCCGCTTGTTCCCCCAGTGGTTCAACGGTGTGCAACTGGTGAGCAAAGACTTGGACCGGTTTACGTTCACCCTGCTGCAGGTGGATGCCACCAAATTGCGTGACTCCACCGACTATGAGGACCTGACCGCCATGGCGCAGCAAGGGGCCTATTCGGCGGCGGTCACCAGTGATCGTCTGCGCTACGCCGGCGTCGATTACCAGCCGTTGAACAACCTGACCCTCAGCCTTCACACCAGTGCGCTCGAAGACCTGTTCCGGCGTGATTTTGCCGGGTTCAAGTTCAAGACCCGCCTAGGGCCGGGGAATGTGTTCACCGAGTGGCGCTGGTTCAATGCAAGGGAGCAGGGCCGGGCGTTGCTGGGCGGAATCGACAATCAGACCCTCAGTACCAACTTCGGGTACAGCGTTCAGGGCCAGACGTTCAGTGGCGGCT
Source organism: Pseudomonas sp. GD03862 (assembly GCF_029840855.1). Classification (NCBI taxonomy): domain Bacteria; kingdom Pseudomonadati; phylum Pseudomonadota; class Gammaproteobacteria; order Pseudomonadales; family Pseudomonadaceae; genus Pseudomonas; species Pseudomonas sp. GD03862. The sequence goes on along the minus strand of NZ_JAOCDI010000018.1, from coordinate 2,756 downwards.
ATCAGAAAGTGCGTGGGGATACGGCATATGCCTACGTGGGGGGCACCGATACCTACCTGTTCAGCGAACAGCAGGTCAGCACATTTGCCTTGGCCAACGAACGGGCGTGGATGCTGCGCTACGACTACAACTTTGCTGCCGTGGGCATCCCCGGGCTGACGTTCAACGTGCGTTATGTAAAGGGCGATCAGGTGGCCCCGCAACGCATTGCCAGCGTCAAGGGCAGGGCATTGGCCGCTGGCGACGGAGAGGGGCGGGAATGGGAGCGGACTACGGATATCACCTATGTGGTGCAGTCGGGGGCGCTCAGGAATGTGTCGCTGCGTTGGCGCAATGCGAGCATGCGCTCGAATTTTGCCGATGCAGCGGATGAGAACCGGGTGATCGTCGGGTACACGTTCGAATTCTGAATTCAGACACAATCTTCGTTGGGTGCAGCTGGTTTCGCTTGCGCTTTGGATCTGCGCGGTTTGCGTGGTTTTTTCGCTGGCCGCTTGCCGGGCTTGAGCTGCCAGCGGTCGGCGTTGGCGAGCAGGCGTGCCTGGATTGCGGGTGGGTAGTCGCTCAGGGTTGTCACGGGTGGGACTGGCTTGCCGGGCAGGCCGGCCTCGCGGATGACCTTCGGCCAGCGCGGTCGCCAGCACAGCAGCAGGCTGAGCCAGTGGCCGGTGCCGATGATAACGAAAGCGGGCCAGACAAACAGCAGGACAACTTTGAACAGCCAGTTGCTCTTGCGGAAGAAACGCCCAAGGCCTTCGAACTGGGCGCTGAATGCCTGGATGGGTGAGGGTAGCTGGGTGCTCAGGCGGGGGCGGGGGACGGCGTGTGGGCCTTCTTCCATGTAACGGCGGATGAATTCCCACTCATCACGCAGTTCGCTGCCGCCTTGGCCTTGTTTGCCGAGCAGGGTCATTTCCATGTGGGGCAGGCCGGTGCGGCTGGGGTGCCAGACCAGGCCTAGTCGCATGCCCATGCTGAGTGAGTCATCTTCTGGGTCGATGGCTGTACTTCCTGTTGTTTTCCATGGGAAGGTTACGATGCCGCCGCAATAGCCGGGGCGGTGGAGGTGGACCTGTTGAGTTTTTCGATTGAATCGAATGAGCAGATGGCGGCTGGTTAGCATTTCCAGCCTTGAAAGGCTAAATCCATATTTTGCATATATATAATAGGTGGCACCCCCTAGCAAGATCATGTAAGTGCTAAATAAAACTGAAAATACGGAAAGAAACTCAGGCTGGGTTGCATTTATATAGATTGAGCCAAGGGTTATGTTTAGCCATGAGTAGGTCATTGGTCCCAAGCTGCCCAAGGTCATTAAGGTGATGATGCCGCGCTTCTCTTCCGAGCCACCGCATCGCATCTCTAGGAAATTTTCATTGAAGGAATAAACAGGGCCGCGTGCGCGAGGGTTTTCGCTTACCTTCCGAAAATGGACTTCCTCTTCCAGGTCACCTTCGTAAAAGTCACGCATTGCGCGATTTTCTGCTGGCGTCATTTCGGCTACGTACGCCTTGCGCGCAGCTTCGGACTCGATTGCCATCCGCCAGAAACCCCATTCGATTAGATACACTATAAGACCTCGCTGAAAGCGGAATGAAGCTCCTTTAATTCTTCATGTTCTTCATAAGGCTTAGCTGTTTTTCTGATTCGGAAACAGCAGCGCCTACACCACTTTTCCAATGCATCATCTTCAAGGAGGTAAATTGCGATCGTCAGGACGAGCCCTATCCAGAAAGCTCCGACTACCAATCGTGCGAGCAGAAGGCGCGCAGCTTGGGTTCCTAATTTTTTTGCAAGCTCACCCATAGAGGATGCCAACATTCTTGCAAATTTAGTCTTGGCGTTATGGGATAGATAATCAAAAAAAGGCTTCGCTATGGCAATGGCAGTTCCCAGTTCGCCTATAGATAACGTCAATGTTGCCATCGCGCGCGTGTGGTAGGCTCCGGCCAATGTCCATGATTTTGTTGAAGCGCTTGCTGCTTTGAAGTTTTCCGCTCCGTCAGCGAAGTCCCACCACGCCAAGACGAATCCTCCCGTACCAGCTAACGCAGCTCCCCACAGCTTCAACCTACCCAAGGTTGCCGCAGCCCCTCTGCCGGTCACACTTTTCGCGCCATATCGGATTGCCACCTGATCCACATAGCTGGCGCCAACTTCAAAGCCCGCCGCTGCCGTGGTCATCGCGGCTGCCAGGAGTTCGGTCTTCACTCGCGCATCACTGTCGGGCAGCTCCCGCGCCTTGAACGCCATCAGCATGCCTTCCAGCAGGCAGACCAGACCGGCGGCACGCACTTTATAGAAGTCGCTCTTCTGACTGTCCGCCTGCATCAAGCCTTCAGCCCACGCCTGATCCAGATAGCGCGCAATCTGGCCACCACTGCGTAGTGAATTAACCGGTTGCCCGCTACGTGCAGCTTCACTCAGGCGTACGTCGACAGCTGTTTCATGTACCGAAGCAAACAACGCCAGGCGCAGTCCATGGTGCAATGCTCGGTCTGCACTGTTTGGGGCTCCGCTACGCAGCACCTGTCGCCCAAGCGCGACGAACCATCCATACAAGCCGATGCTGGCGCTGTTGTTCCGCTTCTGCAGTTCCTCGTACAGCGCGTTCATACGTCCGAAGGCATTCGCTGCCGCATGTGCTCGCTTGGCAAGGCCTTCGGCCAGCGTGTAGTTGAATTCCGAGGGCGGTTCGGCCTTGGCGGCCTCAATCAGTGCCGCCAGCTCTTCCCGGATGTCGTCCTGGTTGTAGC
>NZ_JAOCDI010000017.1:0-114277 GCF_029840855.1 Pseudomonas sp. GD03862 | reverse complement strand
GCGAGGCGTTGGCCAGTGGTACACGTACGGCGTGACCATTCAGCTTGCCGCGTAGCTCGGGGAAGATCTCGGCGATTGCGGTGGCAGATCCCGTGGTGGTCGGGATCAGGCTCATGCCCGAGGCTCGGGCGCGACGCAGGTCCTTGTGCGGTGTATCCAGAATGCTCTGGGTATTGGTGAGGTCGTGAATGGTGGTGATCGAGCCGTGGCGTATGCCCAGGTTCTCGTGAATCACCTTGACCACCGGGGCCAGGCAGTTAGTGGTGCAGGAAGCGGCGGTGACGATACGATGCTGCGCCGGGTCGAATAGGTGCTGGTTGACGCCCATCACCACGTTCAGTGCGCCTTTCTCCTTCACTGGAGCGCAGACGACCACACGTTTGACGCCTTGATCCAGGTAGGCCTGGAGTACGGCTACCGACTTCATCTTGCCGCTGGCCTCGATGACCAAGTCGCAGCCCGACCAGTCGGTGTCCGCGATGGTCTTGTTGGCGGTGACCTTGATGCGCTTGCCCTCGATCACTACCGCGTCGCCCTCTGCGCGGGCTTCACGGTGCCAGCGTCCGTGGATCGAATCGAAGTTGATCAGATGGGCATGGGTCTCGGCGTCACCGGCCGGGTCATTGATCTGCACAAACTCGAATTCCGGCCAGTCCCAGGAGGCGCGAAGCGCCAAGCGACCAATACGGCCAAACCCATTGATACCTACTTTGATAGCCATGTTCTTGTTCTCGAATCGCGATTAGCGAAAGGTCAGAGGGTGTCGCTGAACTGGTTGATATACCCAACGTGCGCAGGGTTCTGGATCGCACGTGGACGCAGGGCCTGGACCTGGGAAACAGCTTCCTGCACAGGGATGCCGCACTCGATCATCAGGCGGGCGGCAAACAGGCCGGTGCGGCCAGAGCCGCCCTTGCAGTGAATGGCGATCGTCTTACCGGTCATCACCAGCTCTTTCAGGCGTTCCCGGTGAGCCTTCCAGGCGGCCGCAAACGGCTCACCGGGCGCTTCGTCATCCTCGACCGGCAGGTGGAACCATTCGAGGCCCAGCAGTTGGCACTCCTCGGGAAGCAGATCGATCTCGTTCTGCAGCAGTTCTTCACTCGGCATCAGGGTTACCAGCGCGCTTGCGCCGGCATCGTGCAACGTTGCCAGAGCCTGAGATACCGATGTCTCCTTGGTACCTGGGCACGGAGTGAAGATCAGCTGGCCGACCAGTTCGGAATTAGCCAACACTGAATACGGGTGCAATTGCATGCTCACAAAGCCTCAAATGGATCGTTGATTGACACGCTTGGATAGTTCTTCAGCCGACTCTTTACGTTCGGAGTAGCGATCGACCAGGTAGTCGGAGCGATCACGAAGCAGCAGGGTGAACTTCACCAGCTCCTCCATTACGTCGACAACACGGTCGTAGTACGAAGAGGGTTTCATGCGACCCGCCTCGTCGAATTCCAGATAGGCCTTCGGCACGGACGACTGGTTAGGGATGGTGAACATGCGCATCCAGCGGCCGAGGACGCGCAGCTGGTTGACCACGTTGAAAGACTGCGAGCCGCCGCAGACCTGCATCACCGCGAGGGTTTTGCCTTGAGTGGGGCGCACGGCGCCCATGCTCAGTGGAATCCAGTCGATCTGCGACTTGAACACGCCAGTCATCGCGCCGTGGCGCTCTGGCGAGCACCAGACCATGCCTTCCGACCACAGCACCAGGTCGCGCAGCTCCTTGACTATGGGGTGGTCATCGGGCACGTCATCCGCTAGTGGCAGCCCGGTCGGATTGAAGATCCGCGTCTCGGCACCGAAGTGCTCCAGCAGGCGTGCCGCTTCTTCCGTCAGCAGGCGGCTGAACGAGCGTTCGCGGGTCGATCCGTACAGCAGCAGGATGCGAGGGTTATGGGTGGACTTTTGCTCGACTGCCAGTTTGTCTGCTGTCGGCAGGTCGACCAGATCGTTGTCGATATTCGGGATATGGTGTTCGGTCATGATTTACTCCTGAGTCAAGGCGCCAGATGGCTGATCGAACCAGCGGCGCTTGAGCCACAAGGCCACGCCCACCAGGGAGATCAGTACCGGCACTTCCACCAAGGGCCCGATGACGGTGGCAAACGCGACCGGCGAGGCAAGGCCGAAGGTGGCGATGGCCACGGCAATGGCCAGTTCGAAATTGTTGCTCGCTGCAGTGAACGCCAGCGCAGTGGTACGTGGGTAGTCAGCTTCCAACAGCTTGCCCATCCAGAAGCTGATGAAGAACATCACCACAAAGTAGATGGTCAGCGGGATAGCGATGCGCAGCACATCCAGCGGCAGTTGCAGCACCATGTCGCCCTTCAGGCTGAACATCGCGACGATCGTCAGCAGCAAGGCCACGAGCGTCAGTGGGCTGATCTTTGGAATGAAGCGCTCCTGATACCAAGCTTCACCCTTGCTGCTGATCAGGATCTTGCGGGTCAGGAAACCAGCCAGGAACGGGATGCCCAGGTAGATCAGCACCGATTGGGCGATATCGAGGAAGCTGGTCTCAATGACGCTACCTTCAAGGCCAAACAGCGGCGGCAACAGCCCCAGGAAGATCCAGGCGTACACGCTAAAGAACAGGATCTGGAAAATGCTGTTGAAGGCGACCAGACCCGCCACGTACTGGTTGTTGCCACCGGCGATCTGGTTCCACACCAGCACCATGGCGATGCAGCGTGCCAAGCCGATGAGGATCAGGCCGGTCATGTACTCAGGCTTGTCGGAAAGGAAGACAACGGCCAGCCCGAACATCAGGACCGGGCCGATCACCCAGTTCTGGATCAGCGACAGGGCAAGGATGCGCTTGTCCTTGAATACCTGTGGCAACTCCTCGTATTTCACCTTCGCCAGAGGTGGGTACATCATTACGATGAGGCCAATGGCGATGGGGATGTTTGTCGAGCCTACCGACAGGCTATTCAGCCACGCAGGCAATCCCTGGAACAGGCTGCCCAGACCAATGCCCAGGCCCATGGCCAGAAAGATCCACACCGTCAGGTAGCGGTCTAGAAAGGAAAGTCGGCTTTTGCTCATGGTGGATCTCCCTAAACGTCAGAGCGTTCCGATACGGGCCAGCTCGGCCTTAAGCTGGGCGGCATCCAATTGTTCGAAAGGCAGCGCGAGGAATGCATTGAGGCGTCGTTTGATCTGCTCAAGCGTGACGTCGAACGCTGCGTCCAGTTCGGCGGTGTTGCCCTGCTGGTCAGAAGGGTCAGAAAGCCCCCAGTGGGCTTTCACTGCTGGTCCGAAGAACACGGGGCAGGCTTCGCCAGCGGCCTTGTCGCAGACGGTGATGACAAAGTCCGGTGCCAGCTCGGCATGCGCGTCACTTGACTTGCTGCTGAGGCCCTCGGTGGAGATACCAGCACGCTGCAGCGCGGTGATGGACAGCGGGTGCACACCACCCTTTGGCTGGCTGCCGGCGCTGTAGGCCTTCATGCCGGCCGGGGCCAGATGATTGAAAACAGCCTCGGAGAGGATGCTGCGGCAGCTATTGGCGGTGCAGAGGAACAGAACTTTCATCGGTTTTTCTCGGCAATGATCAGCAGCAGGAGGCGACGCGTTGAGGGCGGTCACCCATTGTGTCCAGTCGTTTAGTGCTAGCACTCAGCCATTCGCGGTTGGCCTCCAGCGTCGTCGCCAGGACCTCACGTACCCAGCCGGGAAGCGATGGATGCAGGCGGTAATAAACCCACTGGCCCTGACGCCGGTCTTCCAGCAGGTCACACGTGCGCAGTTGCGCCAGGTGGCGGGAAACCTTGGGCTGGCTTTCTTCCAGCGCGCAGGTCAGTTCACAGACGCAGAGTTCTTCCTCGCGAGCGATCAGCAGCATCATCCGAATGCGGTTCTCGTCGGCGAGGCATTTGAAAACCTTGGTAGGTGTCAGCGAGTCAGTCATAGCAATTCTCAGTGTTTAGTTTTCACGAGGACGAACATTTTGATGCGCTCATGAATCTCGTGATGCTTGCGTCGGAAGGCATCGTGTTGGTCACTGGTAACAGGGTCTTCGAAGTTCCACGCCAGAACCTCGCCGAGGGCAGGCAAAGTAAGGCACTCATGGGCTGCCTTGTCGCAGAGCGTAATCAAGTAGTCGAACCGTTCCCCTGCAAACTCGTCGATGGACTTGCTGCGTAGAGCCTTGGTATCGATATCGAGATATTCGAGGGCGTCATAGGTGCGCGGATCGACTTGGCCAGGCTGGGTACCTGCGCTAAAAGCTTCGAAATGCACAGGGTCTGTGTGCCGGAGCAAAGCTTCGGCGAGCTGGGAGCGAGCGGCGTTTGCGGTGCAAACAAACAGAACGCGGGTCTTGCCAGTCATCACTTGGTACCCTGAGTGTATATGGTTTTTCGAATATACGATTTTTCGAATGTGTCGCAACCCCTCGATGATGGGTGGCTTTACATGTGCGCGTTCATGCACATATATTGGCTGCATGACGACCAACCAAAATCTCCGTGCTCAAGCCATCGAAGCCGCCATCGAGTCGCTAGACGAGACCTTCTTCAAAGCGCTTTGCGAGCCTTCCAGAGTCGCGGTTTTCAAGCGCGTACTTTTGCTCGGCCGGGCGGATGTCGGCGAAATCGCCAAAGAGCTGCCACAGGAGCGCTCGGTGATCTCCAGGCACCTGCAGGTATTGCATGACGCCAAGACCGTGAAGGCCACCAAGGTGGGTCGGCAGGTGTTCTATGAAGTAAATGGTGGGTCGATCGTCGAGCGACTGGAGGGCCTGCTCCAGCGAACCAAAGGTCTAGTATCGATCTGCTGTCCGTAGTCCGGCCTTTTTTTGCCTTTAAATATGCATGAGTGCGCATATATGAATGAGTTGGATCGCGTTCTGGATGTGGTCGTTATCGGTGGTGGGCAAGCAGGTTTGGCGACTGGCTGGCATTTACAGCAGCACGGCTTGGATTACCTCATCTTGGATGAGCAGACATCCCCGGGCGGTAACTGGCGTAACTACTACGAAAGCTTGCAGTTGTTCTCACCATCGGAGTACTCAGCGCTGCCGGGGCGAGCGTTTCTTGGCGATCCCAAGGACTACCCGGTGCGAAATGAAGTGGTGCAGTACCTGGAGGCATACGCCGCCGAGTTTCAGCTCCCTTTTCAGGGCGGTACCCGAGTGGTGGCGGTCGTACAGAAGGGCAAGGCATTTGAGGTTCGCACCGCCAACGGAGCGAATTTCACTACGCGTGCTGTGGTAGTGGCATCAGGTGGCTTCAGCCGTCCTTTCATGCCTGACATTCCTGGGCTAGAGAGCTTTTCAGGACACTGTCTGCAGATAAAAAAGCAGCTCCGAAGAGCTGCTTTTCTGCCCTACTCCCCCTTTTTATGCTTGTGGGGTTTCAGGTCTGGGTGATCCTTCTGCTTCTCAGGCGTGACCCGCTGCCTCTTGTCCGGAGTGCCATCTTCGTTGGTGCGTTTAGGGCCTGGCTTGATGCTCATGCAAATTTCCTTTTCCGCTTGGGTTGTTGAGTACTGCTATGTAGTTAGTCGAGCTTCTGGCTGCTGTCAAAGCAGCTCGATGTGGAATCGCTATCGACCTCACGTGTTCAGCCCGTTGCAGCATTAGAGGCCTGAGTAGGTGCTTCCGGTCAAAGTCTTGCAAGGGGCAGTAAAATCAAGAGCTGAGCGATACGAGGATGTCTGGACGTTCATCATCCCGAGTACGGTGTGGAACAGGTTGTCGTGGCTCAGTGGCGAGCTCGTCTGTGCTTTCAAGCAGCCCACATTGAGGCGTTCGCTTTTCGCGAGAGAATCAGACATCCAGAGCACCAATGGCACCTTGGTTTGCTCATCTGGGGCCATCGCATAGGGCAGCCCATGCAGGTAAAGACCACCCTCTCCCAGTGACTCCCCGTGGTCCGAAACGTACATCAGCGCAGTGTCGAATTTGCTGTTCGCGGCCAGAATATCGATCAGCCCAGCCGTGACGTAGTCGGTGTAGAGGATCGAATTGTCATAGGCATTGATCACTTCCTGCTGCTCACATTTGTCGAGCTCATTGGTCTCGCAAACCGGCCCGAATTTCTCGAACTGCGTGGGGTAGCGCTTGTAGTAGGCCGGGCCGTGACTACCCTTGTAGTGGAGCACCAGGACTGCATCGCCTTCCTGACGCTTGATGAAGCCCTCCATCTCAGAGAGCAATACACCGTCCTTGCACTCGTCGCTACTGCACAGCTGAGCATCTGCGTGTTGGGTAGCCTTGTGGTTTGGCACCCGATCACAGACCCCTTTGCAGCCCGAATTGTTATCAGCCCACATGATACTGATGCCTGCGCGCTGAAGCACATCGAGCAGCCCTTCGCGGCTCTTGGCCAAACCGTCCTTGTAATCATCCCTACCGACGTCCAAGAACATGCATGGCAGCGAAACCGCGGTGGCGGTGCCGCAAGAACTCACATTCGAGAAGCTGATGACATTGCGCTTTTCCAGCTCAGGATTGGTATCGCGGGAGTAGCCATTCAGGGAGAAGTTGGCGGAACGTGCGGTCTCCCCGACTGCCAGTACCAGCAGCTTGGGTTTACGAGCCGCTCCCTGCCTGGTCACCACGGCGTCGGTACCGATGGAGGTCAGCGCTTTCGGTGTGGCCAGCTTGCGTTTCAGGTAACCATGACCGGCAGCAAACAAATTGGTGGGAACCAGAATGAGCCGGATCTCCCGGTTGTTGCGTAGGAGGGAGGCATAAGATTGGTACTGGCTCAGCACGATACCAGCAAGGGCTACCAGTGCGAGCGCCAGGACGATGAGTCTGCTACCCAACGCGTTGGTCCAGGGCTTGCGTCGCAGGGGCACCAGACAGATCAGGTAGACGGGCAATACCCCTACCATTGCCACCCAAAGGCCAAGTTTCCAGTTCAGTAGCTCAGATACCTCACTGACGTCGGTCTCCACGACGTTGGTGAACATCGTGTAATCAATGACAATTCCGTAAGCACTCATGAAGTAGCTGGCTAACGCCGCGCTGATCAGCACTAGACATAGCATAGGTTTTGCGAATCTTGACCATGACCCCAAGCTAAGTACGGTGAACACCCAAACGAATACCACGACTGGCAGGCTGGCGGCGAGCGGCCAGTTTACTTCCTCGGTGTTGAATGCCAGGCGCCAGAGCACACGCCAAAACTCAGCGTTCGCGAATAGCAATAACCAGAAAGTTACTAGCGCGATGAGTAAGTTGGTGCTGATGCCTTCCTGTCTAACATTGCGAATAGCATGGATCCATTTACTGAACAGGGTATGAATGGATTTAGAAGGTGTCATTATCAAACTCTAAGAAGCTGCTCATCCATGGCGCTGGTCATGAATAGCCGGGAGCTAAATGGCAAGCCTCCGACAGACATAGCGAATCAGGGCGTAGAGAAGGTCTGAGACCTTGGTCCCTTTAGCCTGAGGACGCTTAAGATGTGTGAGGCATGGGATTGATGAGAAATAAACTCTCGCCAGGCGCATTATTTCCGCTACACGATAACGTCATGATGACTTCGCGATTACAATGCTGACATGATCGCGATAATGACTTTTTTGATTGGAACTGCCCAGGCTATGATAAAAAATGGATAGGTCTGACTCTTTGGGTGGTTAATGCCGCCCGATTAATTAAATTAAAATTCACAAACAAACCAGCTACGTTTTGCCATACGCTAATTTTGAACCTTTACTTTAACTTAAAAGTCATTCTAGCGAGCAGAACATTTCTTTCACCTTTGCCCGTGCTGATGTCACCTGTCGATGAGGGACGAATACCATGAGTTTTCTCAAAAATTTACTGGGGGGCCACCACGGCCGCGGAACCCACGGCGGTGGCAAGCACCACGGTAGTGGGCACTGGAGTGATCGACATGACCGGCATGGTCGTTATGAGCAGCAGCAAACCTGCGACGGTAATGACCAGGTGATTGGGGGTGGGCGCGCAATAGCTCAAGCCCCAGTCAAAGATCTGCAGACTTGCAAGCACTGCCGGACCGCGAACGCCCCGTCTGCACGCTTTTGTCTAAACTGCGGAACACCACTATCGAGTGATTGCACGGCCTGCGGCTCGTCCCTGACAGCAGGAGCAAAATTCTGCAGCCAGTGCGGCCAGGCAACCCCTTAGCGCTTGGCCACACTGGAAATCCAACGCGACCACCACCCTGTGGAAGGAGAAATACGTGGGATCGAATCATGATCATGGCAGCGCCGCGGTTCGTGAGGGGCATCAGAAGAAACTAGTCATGGCATTGGTCCTGACCGGTAGTTTCATGATCGCTGAAGTGATCGGCGCATGGATTACCGGCAGCCTGGCGTTGCTGTCGGATGCGTCTCACATGTTCACCGACACAGCCGCTTTGGCAATTTCGTTGATTGCGCTTCAGATCGCCAAGCGGCCGGCGGATCAGAAAAGAACCTTTGGCTATGCGCGGTTGGAGATCCTAGCCTCCACGTTCAACGCCGTGCTGCTCTTCCTGGTGGCGATGTACATCTTGTACGAGGCCTACCAGCGCTTCTTCATGCCAGCGGAGATCGCCACCGGGACAATGATGTGGATCGCGATTGCCGGCCTGATCATCAACCTGATTTCAATGCGACTGCTGGCATCTGCCAGCAACGAGAGCCTCAACGTCAAAGGCGCCTACCTCGAAGTCTGGAGCGACATGCTCGGATCGTTGGGTGTGATCATCGCCGCCCTCATTATCCGCTTTACCGGCTGGACCTGGGTCGACACGGTTGTCGCCGTAGCGATCGGCCTTTGGGTATTGCCGCGGACTTGGCAATTGCTTCGAGAGAGCTTGGGAATTCTTATGGAAGGTGTACCCCGGGGACTCAACGTGGCGGCAATCGAGGCCACGATCCTCAAGGTCGACGGCGTCACGGATGTCCATGACTTGCACGTTTGGGCCGTCAGCAGCGGAAGCAACGTGATGACGTCGCACGTGGTCGTCCGAGACGCAGCAGATGGAGATGCTGTGCTAGCGGCCGTCGTGGATGCAGTCAGCGACGCGTTCGAAATCCATCACTGCACCATTCAGATCGAGCGCGCAGCTTTCCACGAGAACGTCCCTTCGCCGTCGCATTGATCGGCCGGTAGACACCTGATCAACACACCGCCTTCAACGTCGGGGGTAGTGTGGTCGAGGATGAGGTAAGGATGGATTGGCGATAGCAGAAGCACTTCATGAGTGCCGGGTGAATGATCCCGGCAGACCCATTCCACTAGCTCAAGTAGGTTCAGCGATGTCTTGGATCATCACGAAGTACTTAGTCACTGCCGCAATAGTGGTGCTCGTGTCTGAGCTGGCAAAGCGCAGTGACAAGCTGGGCGGCTTGGTTGCCGCCCTGCCATTGGTCACCGTATTGACGCTCATCTGGCTTTACTTGGACAACCAAAGCATAGAGAAGATTTCCAACCATGCGTGGTACACGTTCTGGTATGTGATTCCAACGCTGCCGATGTTTATCGCATTTCCGGCACTGCTGCCCAAGTTGGGCTTCTGGCCGACACTTATCACCAGCATCCTCATCACTATGGCAAGCTTCGGAGGATTTGCCCTGCTCCTAAGGCGATTTGGCATCGAGTTGCTATAACCCGGGTGCAGAAAGCACTCGGTGTCCGCTTACCGGTTGTTGATGCACTCACCTTACGAGGTAGCGAACCATGTGCAGTTCGCCCTTGGAGTCCTCGTAAGTCATCATGCTTCTCACATTCCCGCAGTACCGAACGCTAGGCGAGACATACACCAGCTTGCCAGCGTCCAAATCCATACCGTAAGCGTAGTCTTAAAGCTCGGGAATGGGTTTCTTCACGCTCTGAGCATAGCGTTCTGTAGCCTTTCTGGCCTTTCTGGCAGACTGCTCAAGATCGTCGTTGATCTGAACGCTACTTTGGGCATTTTTCGGCAGTGCAGAGAAAGCATGAACGCAGCAATAGCCGATATAGTTGCTTTCATGAGAAGTCCATTAATAAAAAAAGCGCCCATGGCGGGGCGCTAAAATTCACCTTACCAAAGGAGCGTATGGTTCCAAGGTGAATGCATTGGCGTGAGCAGGGTTCCGTTACTCCCGCCATGCTGCTTCAGATGAGACTGGCCCAAAGCAGCGCTGCCTGTGTGCTGTTGTTAAACTAGCAAAAGCGGCTAACGATAAGATGATTGTGAAATTACAATTTGGACATGTAATAGTTTGTAAAGTAATTATCCTTGCTCAAGTAAGATGAAAAGCCAAGCATGATCGCCGGTTGAAGCCCGTTTCAATGGGTAGAATGATCGGTGGCTTGTCATCACTCGTAGCTTGAGCTTGAAGGATTAAACGCCACAAAGCAGAGCAGCTTGGCAGAAACACCACCCCTCTCGGCCGAATTCGCTTGTCAGGCGTGAAGGCTGCAAACCGCTGAAGGCCACAGAATCCGCTAAGCTCACTAGGGAGAGCCGTCATGACTGTCAGCAATCTTGCGGCTACATTACAAATTTGTAGGATTTCGCCGCGGCCAGCGTCTTCGCGTTAAGATTCAAGCGTCCTCAGGTGACCCCGGCGTATGGACAAAGGTAGCGACTTCAAGATGCCATGCATATCAGCCGAACCTTCAAACTGCCTGCAACCATAGTCTTGACGGATTAGGCAAATCCTTCCTCACACCTTGAGATAAGTTATGCGCGTTCTAGTTGTGGAAGACGAAATTAAAACTGCCGAATATCTTCAGCAGGGCTTATCCGAAAGCGGGTATGTCGTAGATATCGTGCACAATGGTGTCGACGCCCTGCACTTGTTCAATACTAACGTCTATTCATTGGTTCTGCTGGACGTCAACCTTCCAGGCATCGACGGTTGGGACCTTTTGGAAACCATCAGGAAAACCAGCCGGGTCCGCATCATCATGCTAACCGCCCGCGGTCGCATCAACGACAAGCTCAAAGGCTTGGATGGCGGCGCTGACGACTACCTTGTCAAACCCTTTGAATTCCCAGAGCTGCTCGCTCGTATCCGTTCGCTGCAGCGGCGTGGTGATGAATTAGTCGAGAAGAGATCGCTAAAAATTGCCGATTTAGAACTCGACTCAGTGCGCCATCGCGTTTTCCGCGCTGGCACACGCATCGATCTCACCACAAAGGAATTTACGCTCCTGCACCTGCTGATGAGCAGGACGGGCGAAGCGCTGACTCGTTCTCAGATCATTTCGTTGGTCTGGGACATGAATTTTGACTGCGATACCAACGTCATCGATGTCGCTATCCGGCGCCTTCGCTCAAAGATCGATGACCCGTTTGAAACCAAGCTCATTCACACGCTTCGTGGCGTAGGGTACGTTTTTGAGGAACGCGCATGAGGCCTTTCAGCCTGGCTGCAAAGCTGGGATTAAAAGTGGGGTTGATGAGCGCAGCGTTGCTGCTTCTATTCGCCACCTTCGGGTATCTGATGGTAGGCCAGGCGCTAGAGCGTAATGCTCGCAGTGACCTGGAAGTCAAGATGGCGGGCATGGCTCACAACCTGTCTATGATCTCCGACATCTCAGGCGTCAACGCAGACGCACATCAGCTTGTGGATCTGGTGATGGGCCACAACAACCTGTACGTCAGCATCTTCGAGTCGGCGCAGAGTGAAACGCCTCTTCTCTCGATCGGCTCGAAGCAGGTGAACGTGGAGGTGCACAAGTTCCAACCATCCGCACAGCCGAAGGAGCATGAGTGGCGCGACACCCAGGACCGCCCCTTGCTGACAGCTTCTCGCACCATGAGTTTGGGCGACGGAACCGAAGTCAGTGTCTACATGACCATGGACCAGTCGTCCAATGAAGCGCTGCTTGATGCATTGCTCACCTGGGCCCTGATGATTTCCCCGCTCATCATCGCGCTGATCCTCGCAATCGGCTGGTGGACAGTCCGCAGAAGTCTGCTGCCTCTGACCAAGTTCCTGAAGGTCGCTTCGAAGATCTCCACCGAGAGCCTTGACCATCGTCTGCCGACTAATGGGATGCCGGCAGAACTCAAAGAGCTCGCCGACGGTATCAACATCATGCTGGCTCGCCTGGATGACGGAGTTCAGCAGCTCTCGCAGTTTTCTGACGACCTTGCTCACGAACTGCGAGCGCCGCTTTCCAACCTGATGGGTAAAGCCCAAGTTGCGCTAACCAGAGAACGATCGCTTTCCGAGTACAGGGAGGTGCTGGAGTCGTGCACAGAAGAGCTGGACCGCATGAGCCGCATGGTTTCCGACATGCTGTTCCTTGCTCAGGTCAGTCATCCGGCATCCATGGTGGAGTTTGAACCCGTGTCCCTAGTCGACGAGGTTAAGCGAGTGTGCGATCTCTTCAGCATTTCGGCAGAGGAAGGCGAGATCCAGCTGCAGATCTCTGGCAGTGATGACGTGGTGCGCGGGAACCGCCTGATGATTCAACGCGCCGTCTCGAATCTGGTGTCGAATGCGATTCGCTACTGCCCTCGCGGTCGTACGGTCTATGTGAAAGTGCAACACGGTGGTAGCGGCACGACCTTGAGTGTTGGCAACCCGGGCCGCGGGATCGCCAAGGAACACCATGCGCATTTGTTTGAACGGTTCTACCGCGTGGATAAGAGCCGAGCACGAAGCGAAGGGGGGACCGGTCTTGGCCTTGCCATCGTGCAGTCGATCATGGGCCTACATCAAGGCTCGGCGAGCGTGGAAGTGACCGAGGAAAATTTCACTTGGTTCCACCTCCACTTCCCGAAGCCCAGCTAAAGCAGCCAACAATGACCGCTGATTGAACCGCGCTCACTTGCAAAGGCCCGTCAATCGACGGGCCTTTTGTCTGATGCAATGCATCAATGCCTAAGCACCACAGGGTCCATGGGCGACCGCAGAATTACCGGCTTTATAATCTTTTGCTCTTCTGGATTAGCGTTTCTTCACAGGTGGGAGAAGTATTGGGCATTCACTTTTTCCTGAGCGCTCACACTGCCGGCGGCCTCTATGGACTGCATGGTCGAGTACACATAGATCAGTGCCAGTATGAAGAATGCTGTCGCCACTACCATGACATAACGCTTAGCCAGCACCGTTAGCTCCAGGATCGAGGCATCCGCTGATTTGTCGCGACAGTAAGCTCCGAAATCAGCGGTTGGATGGCGGTCTCGACGCCACGAGCGGCAGCGGAATATGCCTCTGCAGCAGCGCGTATGGCGACCTCTTCGGCATTGGACCAGGCTTTCTCAGCCTTTCGCACCTCCTCCTGAATCTGCCTACTGACGAGATCAACCTCCTCCACAAGCTCACTCGACTTTTCCAGAACGGCGCTGCAAGCCCTGGTTTGGGAAGCCAGCTCATCGAGCTGAAAGGTGAGTTTTTCAGTGCTTCGACGGAAGTCACCGATGGCAACAGCCAAGGCTCAATCTCATTCATGGCTATCTCCCCGAGCGGCCGGTAACGCCGCAGTGGTTTATTTGTTTAGATATCAACGTGACCCTCGACACAAGCGAGATAGACATGATCCTTCCAGGTTTGCAGATTTGGCGCATCTCGCCAGCCGCCTAAATTACGGAATTGTAATTCTTGACTCACCTTGTCGTTAGCTTCGCGCTCCTAAACTACAAACCAACAAAGGCCGCCAGTCAGGCAGGCCTAGTGAGAACCGAGGCACACAATGAAATTTGCTAAATCTATCGCTATTGGCAGCCTGCTGCTTGGTCTCGTGAGTACCGCTTACGCTGAAGGTGGTTACGAGCGAGCGAAACAGTTCCAGGAAAACTTCCGAAATGAACAGGCTCGCCTATGGAGCGATGACTCTTCGGATCAGAACAAACAACAAATTGCCCAAGAGCAAAAGAAAGAAAGCAAGAATGGTAAGGAAAAAGCTGATAACTAAACGGCGGTTAAATAGGACTTTAAATGACGAAAGCAATCGACAAAAAAGCCAGGGTAAAACCTGGTTTTTTTTGTGTCTGGAATTTTACCTTCGTTTGTACGAGGCGTTTCCGCATTACTGTCTCCGACCAGACCTTCGGTACCTTGCTTGGCGTCTTTCCAACGGCACAGCAACAGCTGACTGGCGTTCGCTTCGGTGATCTCGACACACCCAGGTTGGCAGGCAGCTCAGCATTGCTGTCGAGTAAGCGCCGGGACAGGTAGAATGAGCTGTCACGAGGCCACTTTGCTGGGTACTGGATGTTTTCGGACTTCTCGCTGCTGTAGAACTCCGAGGAATTCGAGCGGCGACCAGGGTAGATCAGAGGGGCCGATTGAGCACATTCAACCAGGCCTGAACGACATCTCGCTGGTTCTGAGGCCTCTGCATCAACACCCCGGCATAGATGATGTCGACGCCGATGATTGGCAGTATCAACGCTCGCGGCGGCGCCCTGGTGATCCTTCGGCCAACCTCATTGATCCGACCGGACAGGAGCAACGCCGAGACAGGTACAGAACCAGCGGCAGCCAGTCGATCAGCCCTAGTTTTCCTGCGAGCGCTCCGGCTCCGAGCAGGGCACCACAGATCAGCGCGAAAACCAGCTCGGTGTTCATGCCAAAGATGCCGTCGTGCTCATGGCTCAGCCCTTCATGCTCTGCTTGGTCATCTGGGCGTTCAAGCGAACTTTTCATAACTCGTCCCTTCTGGGGGGCAAGACTATAAACTGCCCTATGCAGTTGGAAGACATTACTGTTGTGTAGTTGAGATTTATTTCCCAGCTAACCCAGGGGCAGTCATTAAAGCATCTAGCCTAAATGACGTTCATCGAGCTCAATAAAAAATGCCAGGCACTGCCTGGCATTTATGAATTCTCTAAGTATTCTACTCACAGCAATTACTACTTGTTGTTGATGCATTGCGAGTACATGGAGTAGCGAACCGTCTTAAGCGTACCCTGAGAGTCCTCGAAGGTCATCAATCGCGGGTAAACTTGGCAGGTGCGCGGGTCTTGGGACTGACGCACGAATTTCGCAACATCGATCTTCATGCCGTAATTGTAGTCCTGGATCTCCGGCATCGGTTTGCCATTTCTCTCGGCATAATTCGCTACAGCAGTCTGATGCTCCTTGATGTATTGCAGCTGCTTGCTTTCAGAGTAAGTATAAGCCTGCGAAGCCATCGAGAAAATAACAAGTGCAGCAGCAACGACTAGCTTTTTCATAGGAACCTCTCAAATTCAAATCATCTCGGGCGTAACTTTAGCAACGCAGAGGCATCACCGGCATGACGAGAAACTTACAATTTTGAAAGGTAAGTGCATCTATTTCATATAAAACAAAAAACCCACAACGCGTGTTGTGGGTTTTTTGTATCTGGGGGAATCAGCTTACGGCTTCTGCCTCGTCGCCGTCTTCATCCTTGCGATGTGCCCAATGATACAGGGCCGGCAGGACCAGCAAAGTCAGCGCGGTGGAGGAAAGGATCCCACCAATTACCACTGTAGCCAGAGGCCGTTGAACCTCCGCACCGGTACCGGTGGCCAAGGCCATTGGGATGAAGCCCAGGGACGCCACCAAGGCTGTCATCAACACTGGTCGCAGTCGGGTGAGTGCGCCTTCATCGACTGCCTGCCTGAGCGTTCGCCCCTCTTCTCGCAATCCGCGAATGAAGGCAATCATCACCAGGCCGTTCAGTACCGCGACGCCGGAGAGTGCGATGAAGCCTACCCCTGCCGAGATCGAGAGCGGGATATCACGCAGCCAAAGGGCCACGACCCCGCCAGTGAGAGCGAATGGAATACCGGTGAAGACCAGCATGCCGTCCTTCAGGTTGTTGAACATCAAGAACAGCAAGGTCATTACCAGCAGTAAGGCAACCGGAACCACAATCTGCAGGCGCTTGGCTGCCGACTGCAGCTGCTCGAACTGACCGCCCCAACTGGTCCAGTAGCCTGCTGGAATTTCCACCTTCGTTGACAAGGTAGATGCCGCCTCATCAACGAACGACCCAAGGTCACGGCCCCGGACGTTGGCGCTTACAATAACCAAGCGCTTACCGTTCTCGCGGCTGATCTGGTTCGGGCCCAACTGCAAGTCCAGCTTAGCGACCTGCGAAAGTGGAATGAAACCGATCTGATTAGCGTCCTGAGCCGCATTGGCAGGCACAGGAATCAGCAAACTAGACATACCCGCGACGTCGGTGCGTACAGCCTCAGGCAGGCGCACCACCATGTCGAATCGGCGATCACCCTCGTACAACGTTCCCGCTGTACGACCACCCACAGCAATCGCGATCGAATTCTGCACGTCCGCAATGTTCAGGCCGTAGCGTGCTACTTTTTCCCGGTCGATGTTAATGGTCAGCACTGGCAGACCTGTGGTCTGCTCAACCTTGACCTCCGAGGAGCCTGGTACCGCTTTGAGCGCTGCGGCGATCTTATTGGCCGTGCTGTTGAGCACGTCCATGTCGTCACCATAAACCTTCACCGCAACATCGCTGCGCACCCCGGAGATCAGTTCGTTGAAACGAAGCTGGATAGGCTGGGAGAGTTCATAGTTACTGCCCGGGACACTGGCTGCCGCCTTTTGAACCTCGGCAATGAGCTCCTCCCGCGACTTGTCGGGATCGGCCCATTGGTCCTTTGGTTTGAGCATGACGTAAGCATCGGAGATATTCGGTGGCATTGGGTCAGAGGCGATTTCAGCCGTACCGGTTCGGCCGAACATACGCTCAACTTCCGGTACCTGCTCGATGACTGCTTTTTCCAAACGCTCCTGCATGTCCACCGACTGGCTGAGGCTAGTACCAGGTACGCGCAAGGCTTGAAGAGCGAAGTCCCCCTCACTGAGACTTGGGATGAACTCGCTCCCCATGCGACTGGCAAGTACACCGCTGAGAACGACCAGTGCTACTGCTGAGGAGAAAGCGATATTCCGATGCCCAAGCACCCACTGCAGCACAGGCTCATAACGCAGCCGCGCAGTGCGCATAACAACGCCCTCTTCCTCCTTGACCTTGCCAGTGACGAACATGGCGATCGCTGCCGGCACGAAGGTAACGGAGAGGATCATTGCACCCAATAGCGCCATCACAACGGTGAATGCCATGGGGTGGAACATTTTGCCCTCCACGCCGGTGAGGGCGAAGATAGGCAGGTACACCACCATAATGATCAGTTGCCCGAAGATCAGTGGCCGACGCGCTTCGCGGGCAGCAGCAAAGACCTCATGGAAGCGTTCGGTTTTGGTGAGCATACGGCCATGTTTGTGCTGCGCATGTGCTAATCGACGGATCGCGTTCTCCACGATGACCACGGCCCCGTCGACGATGATGCCGAAGTCGAGTGCGCCCAAACTCATTAGGTTGGCACTGACCTTGTTATTGAACATCCCTGTGAAGGTGAACAGCATGGACAGCGGGATCACCATCGCGGTGATCAACGCTGCACGGATGTTGCCGAGGAACAGGAACAGAATGGCGATAACCAGGATCGCACCTTCAACCAAGTTCTTCTTCACCGTCGCAATGGCTTTTTCAACCAAGTTGGTACGATCGTAAACGGTGACCGCAACCACGCCCTTTGGCAGAGTACGGTTGATGTCCGCAAGCTTCGCTGCGACAGCTTGGGACACAGTGCGGCTGTTCTCACCGATCAGCATGAATACTGTACCGAGCACGACCTCGCGGCCATTCTCAGTGGCAGCACCAGTACGAAGCTCCTTACCGATGCTGACGTCGGCGACGTTGCTGATGCGAATCGGTGCACCATCCACACTGGTGATTACGATGTTGGCGATGTCTTCGATGTTGCCGACTTGGCCCGGTGCACGAATGAGCAACTGCTCACCATTACGCTCGATGTAACCGGCGCCTACGTTGGCGTTGTTGCTTTCCAACGCGGCTACCAGATCATTCAGGGTCAACTTGTAGGTAGCCAGGCGCTTCGGATCCGGCGCAACCAGGAACTGCTTGGCAAAGCCACCGATGGTATTGATCTCTGCCACGCCAGGTACGTTGCGCAGCTGAGGCTTGATGATCCAGTCCTGGATTACCCGCAGGTCGGTGGGCGTGTAGGGCGTACCGTCTTCTTTGACCGCGCCCTCTTCGGCTTCAACGGTCCACAGGAAAATTTCGCCGAGGCCGGTTGAGACCGGGCCCATGACGGCATCTACGCCCTCTGGCAGCTGTTCCTTTGCAACCTGTAGCCGCTCATTGATCAGCTGGCGGGCAAAGAAGATGTCGGTGCCGTCCTTGAAAATCACGGTCACCTGAGACAGGCCCGAGCGAGACAGCGAACGGGTCTGCTGAAGACCTGGAAGACCAGCCATGGCCGTTTCAACTGGAAACGTGATCCGTTGCTCGGTTTCCAATGGGGAATAGCCAGGCGCTGCAGTGTTGATCTGCACCTGGACGTTGGTAATGTCAGGAACGGCATCGATCGGCAGCTTTTGGTAGCTGTAGATGCCGATACCGGCCATGATCAGGACCGCGATCATTACAACGATCCGCTGTTCAATGGCAAATCTGATGATACGTTCAAACATAAGAAATCATCCTGTCAGTTCGCATCAGTGACTGTGCTCGGCAGAGGCTTTGCCGAGCTCAGACTTGAGTGTGAAGCTGCCATTGGTAGCCACTTGAGCGCCCGCTTCGATGCCGTCCGTGATTTCCACGTACCCACTGTCACGGCGGCCCAGCTTTACTGGGCGGGTGTCGAAGCCCTCGGCGGTGCGTACGAAGACCGATGGTTTGTCCTCAACGGTCTGCACGGCGTGTTCCGGGACAGCCACCGCCACGCGATCAGTCTGGGACGTGACTGCGATGTTCACGAAAAGACCAGGACGCCAGGCCCCGTTGGGATTGGTCAACGTAACGCGGACGGTCGCTGCTCGGTTTTGCTCGCCCAACAGGCTGCCGACATAACCCACCTTGCCCTCGACCTCCACGTTCATGTCAGGTGAGGAAACCTTCACGGCGCGGCCGGTAGTGACCTTGGCCAAATCGGAAGGCGGTACAGCGAAAGTGGCCCAAACTTGGTTAAGGTCGGACAGAATAAAGGCGTTAGTCGCCTCGCTGACGACTTCCCCGACGGTCAAGTGTTTCTCCACCACTACGGCGTCAAAGGGAGCCCTGAGTTCGTAACGGTTACCGCCTACCGAATTGACCGAGGCACCGATCGCGCTGACTTTTTGCTTGGCGTTGGCCAGAGAGATTTCGGCTTCCTGCAGCGCCTGGCGAGCCTGGAGGTAGTCCTGCTCCGCAGAAATCTTGTCCTGCCAGAGCTGCTTCTCTCGGCTAAAAGTCACGCGCGCAAGTTCGACACGACGCTGAGCGGCTTGTTGCTCGCTGCGCAGGTCAGAGATCTGCTGGCTGGCAATCACCGCAAGGACTTGACCCTTCTTGACGGACTCACCCAAATTCGCCTGGACTGTTTCGACAACGCCTGGAACGCGAGGAACAACGTGCGCAGTGCGGTCCTCGTCAAAACGAATCTCACCCGGGAAGCTCACGACGGTTCCCAAATCACGAGGCGCTGCCGATTCCAGAGTCACGCCAGCTGCTTTGATCTGTTCAGCACTAAGGGTTAGCTTACCTTCTTCCTCACCGCCCTCTTCACTGTGGCCCTCCTCGCCATGACCTTCTTCACCGTGCCCATCTTCACTATGCTCCGCTTCACTGTTCTCTTTGTTAGCTGATCCGGCCTTCTTGTCATGGCCATGACCATCGTCAGCACCATGTTCTGCGTTAGTCGCCGCTTGTTGATCGGAACTGCTGTTCCAGGCGAGGCTGCCAAATCCAAGGATTGCCACAGCGGCTACCGCGAGGGCGATCTTGCGTTTGTTTTCCATTGCTACTCCTGCTGATCGTAGGCACCGGCAGGTTTAAACGCCGAGTGCCGAGAAAAATGTATGCCCCGTTCAGCGTGCGCCGGCGGTCGAGCCTACTTCGCCATAAACCCTTTCTACTTGCGCACGCGCATTGGTCGCCGCTGCCAGCGAGTCGAGATACTGGCCACGAGCAAGGATCAAGGTGCGCTGGGCGTCCAGTACTTCGATAAAGCCGAATTTCCCCATCTCGAATCCGCGGGTTGCGGTATCCACGGCCTGCTGGGCTGAGGGCAGAATGGTCTTGTCGTAGGACTCAACTTCTTGCATGGCGGTGGACCACTGGTTCAGCGCGGTTTGGGTTTGGGCGCGCAGTCTCAACTCGACAGCGTTACGCAGGTCGCGGGCCTGATCGGCACGTCGAGAAGCGGAAAGAATGTTGCCTTGGTTACGATCAAACAGCGGCAAAGGCATGGACAGACCAACGACATTGACTCGCTCGCGCACCGAGCGGTCGTACTGGCTACCCACGCTTACCGTGAGGTTTGGAATACGCTGAGCTTTTTCTGCGCCAAGCGAGGCATCGCTCTTATCAATCTCCACCACTGCCTGCCGCATTTCCGGAGTCTGATCGAGCTTTGCCAGCAACTCTTCAGTGCGCGGCGGCAAGCCAGGAGACAAGGTTGGTGATTCAAGGCGATCGAATATGGTCACAGAACTCCCCGTGACTTGGGCGAGTTGCTGGTAAGCATTCGCTTTTTCCGTTTCGGCGCGACGGACCTGCAACCGGGCTTCAGCCAGTTGAACCTGGGCGCGGGTAGCCTCCACAGGTGAAGATTTACCTGCGCGAACTCGACCATCGACAATGCGAAGGCCGCGCTCAGTAAGTTCAAGGGACTGTTTAGCGAGGTCGAGTCCGGTTTGGGCTCGTAATGCAGCGTAAAACGCCTGCACGACGTCTGCACGCAGACCATTCACGCGTCGGTCCAGTTCCAGTTGTGCAACACTCTGGCCGTATGTGGCGACATCTACGCGGGCTCCCCGCTTACCACCGAGCTCCAAGGTCTGACTTAGCGTAACGGTCGTTGTGCTGGTGTTACGCCGTGTGTCCTCCATCTCATACGAGATTTCGGGGTTTGGAATCAGCCCGGCTTGCTTGCGCGCACCGTCCGCGATGCCGATTTCCTGACGTGCCGCCGCGAGGTCTGGGTTGGCATCCATTGCCGTCGACAGCGCTTGGGGCAAGCTGATGCTTTGGGCAAATGCGGTGGGTGCCAGCAACCCGGAAATCACCGCACAGAGAGCGGCAATTTTCCACGGTGAGACGTAGGTCTTGGATAAGACATTGCGGTTATACCGGAGCACTTTCTTGGTCCTCGTGCACAAACTTCGTTAGCTTGGCCAGAACGCCGAAATAGCTGCCAAGCCCCACTGGATTAGGTGATGGCACTCTAAAGAGCGGTAGCTATCAGAGGGGTGGCTAGAAAATTACAATTTCGTAAGAAAAGCTTGTAATGCCCGAAAACGCTGATGACACAGTCGAACCACCGAATTTCATTGCGAACGCGAGAGATGGCTAGCATGCGGCGTCAATGACCAAAATAACGACCAGATGACGAAATTGTAATTTTCCTATCACCATCCCGTTATCTTCCGCCTGCAAATATGAGCTCGGCGCTACGCGAGGCGCGCCGTCGGCTCAGAACTTATAACGACACCCGCGCCGGAAAACATAATAAAAACTGCCGTAAATCAAAGGAGCATCGGATGAAAATCAAAGTACCACTGTATTTGGCGGCAGTTTCGGCGCTGTCTGGAAGCTATGCAGTTACTGCTCAAGCTGAAGATAAGCCCGAAGGTTTCATCGAAGGTAGCAGCCTTACAGTGCTCAACCGCAACTTCTATTTCAATCGTGATAACCGCGACAGCTCAGCCCCCACTTACAACAGCGGCAAGGGCAACACCAATGGCTACTCCGAGGCCTGGGCGCACGGGATCATCACCAAATTCAACTCTGGTTTTACCCAAGGGACGGTCGGCGTTGGTGTTGATGCCTTTGCCATGATAGGGCTTAAGCTCGATACTGGTGACGGGCGCAACGGCGGTCGTAGTTCATTCGACGTCATGCCTGTTGATAACAAAGGCGAAGCTCGCGACGAATACACCAAGGTTGGCGGGGCGGCTAAAGTTCGCTTGTTTGATACGGTCGTGAAAGTGGGTGATGTTTTCCCGTCGACGCCAGTTGTTGCATCAGGCGACTCGCGCCTGTTGCCTGAAAGCTTCCGCGGTGTGACCGTTGAGAACACCAGCATCCAGGGCCTCACCCTGCAGGGTGGCCGACTGCATGCGATGAGCCAGCCGGTCTCCAGCAATCTGAATGATAACTTCGCAACTTTCTACGGTGGCCCGGTTAACTCGCCTTGGGTAGGCTACGGTGGCGGTGATTACGCGATCAACGATAACTGGACCGTGAGCGTATACGCCAGTCAGTTGAAAGAAGTCTGGAACCAGTACTACGCTGGCACCAGCTTCGCCTATCCACTGAATGACGACCTTGCGCTGATTGGCGGCTTCAACTATTACAAAGCCGTGGATGAAGGGAAGCAGCGCCTAGGCGAGTTTGACAACGATATCTGGAGTGCCAAGGTCGGGGTCCGTTACGGCGCTCACACCCTGGCCCTGTCGCACCAACGCAACAACGGCGACGATGATTTCGACTACCTGCGTCAGTCAGACTCGATTTTCGTCGACAACTCTATCCAGTACAGCGACTTCAACTCACCGAAAGAGCGTTCCTGGATGCTGCGCTACGACCTGAACTTCACCAGCTATGGCATTCCTGGTCTGACGTTCATGACCCGCTACGCCAGAGGCTCGGGCGCAGACTACTCGAACGCCAACCAGTTCTACATGCGCACCGACGCCAACGGTGATCCGCTAACCAATCAGAAACGTTGGGAGCGTGACGTAGAGGTTAAATATGTCGTGCAAACCGGTCCAGCAAAAGACCTGTCCTTCCGGTTGCGCCAGGCCACCACGCGTGCCACTGCATTCGAATCGGATCTGGATGAAACTCGTGTGATCATTGAGTACCCGCTTTCGATCCTGTGATTCTCTAAGGGGATCAGTTTATTCGTAAACTGGTCTCTTCAGAAAAATGTGCATTACGAATTCACCTTGAGTGGCTTAAGTGCTCCTTTGGTAAAAGGTGGATATTTGGCGCCCTTTGGGCGCCTTTTTTTTACCTAAAATTCAATCAACCGTTCGAGTGTACGCATTGCATGCCGGTGAAACTCATGGCTGCACCAATGACCAGTTTCCTCGACATGAGTAACTTCGCCGTCATCTGAACGGAACAAAGTCAACACAAAGAAGAAAACAACCACATACTTCATAAGGTCAAATTACCTATTGGAGAGAGGGCCCGCACCTGTCAAACCCAAACCGCGAAAAGATATACCTCCAGACTATCAATCATATTACCTGGAAATTACAAATCCGTCATTTAGGCCCCACCCCGCTCATTTTGATTTACCATTCCTTTCAATAATGCCGGCGCGCGTGCGCGGTTAATTGCTCAGTGATATCGAGACAAAATCCCATGCGAATTCTGGTAATTGAGGACGAAGTAAAAACTGCGGAATATGTGCGTCAAGGCCTTACAGAATGCGGTTATGTCGTCGATTGCGTGCATACCGGGTCAGATGGGCTATTCCAAGCCAAGCAACACGAATACGAGTTGATTATTCTTGATATCAATCTGCCAGAAATGGATGGGTGGCAGGTACTTGAGCTTTTGAGGCGTAAGAATTGCCCCTCCCGCATCATGATGCTCACGGCGAGAAGTCGTTTGGCAGATAAGGTCCGGGGTTTGGAGAACGGTGCAGATGACTACCTGATCAAACCATTTGAGTTCCCAGAACTGCTAGCCCGGGTTCGCGCCTTAATGCGCAGGTCTGAACACCCTGCATCTGTGGAGATCATTCGTGTCGCTGACCTGGAGCTAGACCAGAGCCGTCACAGGGCCTTCAGGGACGGCCAGCGTATTGATCTGACGACGAAAGAGTTTGCACTTCTGCACTACCTAATGCGCAATACCGGCGTGGTGCTCAGCCGCACACAGATCATCTCACAGGTCTGGGATATGAACTTCGACTGCGATACAAACGTTGTAGAAGTGTCGGTTCGAAGACTTAGAGCCAAGATCGATGACCCTTTCGAGACGAAGCTGATCCATACGCTTCGCGGTGTGGGCTATGTGCTTGAGAAGCGTTGATCGCCCGCTACTTAGTCATGAAAACAGAGCCAGGGATCATGCATGTAAGTCGAGCCATACTGTTTTTGACCCTTAGCGCGCGTTTCCTCACTAAACGTATGAGGTGTGCTGGACATGAGGTATAGCATAGATTATCAACAGGTAACGGAAGGCCAAGCGTATGCCAGAGCTGACGCACGCTCAGCGGACATTGTTTTTAACAGCGCCATGGCTTACCTCTGATACTGTGCGCCGGCGATGAGGTTAATTTCCCGACTACAGCACCAAGCAGGCTCAGTCGCCGCTCAACGATGATGGCGCCCGCCGGCTTTTCTGGTTCGTTGCAGGGCTACTCACGGTCATTGCCTTCGTCATGGCCACCCTCTCTGTGCATCTTCTCACCTCGCTCAAGGAACTTGGCCTTCCAACGGTCACGGTGTTGGCGGTTGGGATGGTCATTGGGCCGGCCCAGGTGGTGGCAAGAGTATTGGAGTTCTCGCTTGCTCGGCATCTTCACCCAACCTGGTCGGCCGTGCCGGCGTGTTGGTGAGCTTCATCGGCATCTGCTTATTCATTCCTGGCGTGCCTTGGCTGGCATTCCCTGCAGCAGCGCTGTAGGGCGCCGGCATCGGGATTCTCACTATTGCCAGAGTCATCCTGCCTCTGGTGCTGTTTGGCAAGGGTATCGCGCACGCATGGGAGCATTAGCTCGCCCAATGGTCTTGGCGCAGGCCGCGGGGCCGTTTACTACGGCCTTTGTGCTGAGTACTCAAGGCGCACCTGTGATGCTCTTGCTCATGGCGGCGATGGTCGCTGTCGCGCTAGATAGCAGTTTCAAACTGCCCCTCAACCCAGTGCAACGTAGGTGAAGCTGGTGATTCTGCCCTCAAATCGGGGTACCCGCTAGATTTCCCCCCTAGCTTTGCCTTTGACTCTGCCTGGGGGTATACCGCCAGGGGATAATCGGCCTGCTTTGTCTTTGCGGATTGCCCTGCCAATTGACGGGGCCTACATAAGCCGTTTCCAATGCCCTCGACGTAGAACCATTCGCTCCGGCCGAAGCTGGCTGGTGGGCGTGAGCCAAGAGGCGTATCCTACAAATGCTTGCTCCGAGACTTGTTGGCCTACAGCCTCCCCTGGGAGACATCTGATAGCCCGCCGCCGAGGCGGGCTTTTTTGTCATCAGATCCGTAAGGCAGCGCCTTGGTGAATGGCTACCCAAGCTAGGCTCCGCCAGAGCGCATGCTCAACATCAGCGGTCTACCCGTCTCCCTAGCCAGACGGTTAACGACGTATCCATATCCTTTGTCAGGCGCATGGAAAGCTGACTGGGCGAAAACGCTTACGCAGCCATTGCTTCGCAGGATGCAGCGCAGGCCAAACAGGTCTGTGCGCAATGCTGACAGTGGTCTGCCTTATGCTTACCGCACGCCTCCCCGCAGGCGCGGCAAATCCTTGCGCACAACGCACAAAATTCCTTGGCGAGCATGCTTTCTCGTGTCATCAAGGTGGCCGCCAGCTTGCACATATCTGCGCAATCCCTGTCCAGCCTGATGCAGTCAGCCATCATTTTTACGTCCTGCTCTCGCAGGCAGGCTGACGCGCAGACTTCACAGGCCAGCGCGCAGCGCATGCATTCCGAGATGCATTCATCAAAGCTACTGTTCATGATCATATCTCCGGTATCGGGTCGATGAGATGCCAGTGCACCGTCTCATGACGGTATGTAGCGTTCGACCTGACGGGGGCCTGAAGATTGATTACATTTCTGTAAGCTTGTCCGAATCATCTCGGTATGAAGGCGTGCCCGATCATCCAAGGCTTTTCAATCACTGCTTCTGGATGCTCACGATTTTCGCGACACTTCCCTCCATACGGAACCCAAATTTCACCTTGTCTCCTACGTTCAAGCCCTTCAGCTGTGCAGACTCAGCTTGGAAGCCCATGGTCATCGCCGGCCATTTGAGCTCTGCTACCGGGCCGTGCGCCAAGGTGATTTTCCCGCTTTGAGGATCCAGCGCCTTTATTGTCCCCTCAGCATGCGCAGTGGGTGCCGCCTGGCTGCCTTGGCCACCCTCGGCGGAGGCTGGCATCTTCTTCATGTCCATTCCATCCATGTCCTGGGCATGCGCACTGGCGACGAAAGCGGTGACCAGGCCTGCGATGACAATTAGCTTTTTCACTGGATTTCTCCTGAGAGGTTGAGGGTAGCTACAGCAAGTTCGCGGCGACGGATCAGCCAGTACGCCGCTGGGATTACAAAAAGGGAAAGCAAGGGGGCGGTGAGCATGCCGCCCACCATGGGCACCGCGATGCGGCTCATGACCTCGCTGCCGGTACCGCTGCTCCAGAGGATGGGAAGCAGGCCTCCAACGATGACCGCCACAGTCATTGCCTTGGGCCTGATGCGTTGCACCGCGCCCTCACGGATCGCGTCGAGCAGCGCTGCTCGTGTGCTTTCGCCTTTGGCCTGACGCTCAGCCCAAGCGTTATTCAGGTAGATGAGCATGATCACCCCAAACTCCGCCGCTACGCCGGCCAGGGCGATGAAACCAACGCCAGTGGCCACCGACAGGTTGTAGCCCAGCAGGTACAGCAGCCAAACGCCTCCGGTTAGCGCGATCGGTAGCGTGCCCATGATGAGCAGCGCCTCACCGAGGCGGCCAAAGGTCAGGTAGAGCAGCACGAAGATAATGGCCAGCGTCGCTGGCACCACCCAGGCCAGACGGGCGTTCGCCCGCTCCAGGTATTCGAACTGGCCGGAGTAGCTCAAGCTCATACCTGGATCGAGCTTTACCTCGCTGTCGATCGCTTGGCGTAGGTCTGCAACAACAGACGAAAGGTCCCGGCCGCGCACATCGATGTACACCCAGCCCGAGGGGCGAGCATTCTCGCTCTTCAGCATTGGCGGACCATCGGTGATACGTATGCGCGCCACGCTGCCGAGCGTCAGCTGGCCGCCCTGCGAGGTGTAGATCGGCAGCTGACGCAACGCCTCCACCGAATCACGCCATTCGCGTGGATAGCGCACGCTGATGGGATATCGGGCCAAGCCTTCAACCGTTTCCCCGATGGTTTCGCCACCAATGGCGCCGGCCACGATGGCCTGTACGTCGGTGATGTTCAGACCGTAACGGGCAGCGCCATGGCGGTCGATATCCAGATCAATGTAGCGGCCACCAGTCAAACGCTCTGCCAGCGCCGAAGTCACTCCAGGTACCTTTTTCGCTGCCCGCTCCACAGCGAGGGTAGCCCGGTCTATCTGGTCCAGGTCACTGCCGGCAACCTTGGCGCCGATTGGGCTCTTGATGCCGGTGGCCAGCATATCGATGCGGTTGCGGATGGGCGGGATCCAGATGTTGGTCAGCCCAGGCACACGCACAGTGCGGTCAAGCTCCTCGATGAGCTTTTCCGTGGTCATTCCTGGACGCCATTCACTCTTGGGCTTGAGCCGAACGGTGGTCTCGAACATCTCCAGCGGTGCCGGGTCGGTAGCTGACTCGGCGCGGCCGGCTTTACCAAAGACACTGGCCACTTCGGGAACGGTGCGAATCAGACGATCCGTTCGCTGCAACAGCTCTGAAGCTTTCTGCGCCGAGAGTCCAGGCAAGGCTGAAGGCATGTAGAGCAGATCACCTTCATCGAGCGGAGGAAGGAACTCGCCCCCAAGATGATTCAAGGGCCACAGACTGCTGAGCAGGATGAGCAATGCTCCAGCGAGGGTAACCAGAGGCCGGCGCAGGACGACCTCCAATGCCGGACGGTACAGCCGGATGAGGCCCCGGTTGAGCGGGTTGCGCTGTTCCGCAGGAAGTGGCCCTCTGATCCAGTACCCCATCAGCACCGGTATCAGTGTCACTGATAACCCAGCCGCCGCTGCCATTGCGTAGGTCTTGGTAAACGCCAGGGGTGCAAAGAGTCGCCCTTCCTGGGCTTGCAGCGTGAACACCGGGATGAACGAAAGCGTGATGATCATGAGGCTGAAGAACAGTGCCGGTCCTACCTCGACGGCCGCCTCTGTCATTACCCTCCAATGCGCTTCGCCTCGCAACGGTTGACCAGGATGCCGGGCATGCCAAGCCTCAACACGTTTGTGGGCGTTCTCGATCATGACCACGGCAGCGTCCACCATTGCACCGATGGCAATAGCGATTCCGCCAAGGGACATGATGTTGGCGTTGATGCCCTGATGACGCATGACGATCAGCGCAATCAGGATTCCCACGGGCAGCGACACGATAGCCACCAACGACGAGCGCAGGTGCCAGAGAAACGCTGCGCATACCAACGCCACTACCACGAATTCCTCGATCAGCTTGTGACTGAGGTTCTCCACGGCACGGTCTATCAACTGGCTGCGGTCGTAGACGGTGACAAGTTCCACCCCGGCTGGCAGGGCTTTCTTCAGGGTTTCCAGCTTGGCCTTGACGTGCGCGATGGCCTCACGAGCATTCTTCCCGCTGCGCAGGATCACCACACCTCCTACGGCTTCGCCGAGGCCGTCCAGTTCGCCTATGCCTCTGCGGGCTTCCGGACCTATCTGCACCGTAGCGACGTCGCCTAATATCACCGGCACGCCCTTGGTAGCCAGTCGCAGGGGTATCGCTCTGAAATCATCCAGCGATCGCAGGTAACCGGCCGCACGTACCATGAGTTCCGCTTCGCCTTGCTCCAATACACCGCCACCGGTCTCCTGGTTGGCCTTGCCTATAGCCTCCACCACCTCAGCCTGGGTGATACCGAGGCTGGCCATACGCAGCGGATCGAGGACGACTTGGTACTGCTTGACCATACCGCCGATGGTGGCCACCTCAGCGACATCCGGCAGCGTCTTGAGTTCAAAGCGCAGGAACCAGTCCTGCAGGCTGCGCAGTTGCGACAGGTCATGGCCGCCGTTGCGATCGACCAACGCATACTGATAAATCCAGCCCACCCCGGTGGCGTCAGGGCCCAGTACCGGCTTGGCTGCCGCAGGTAATCGCGATTGCGCCTGGCTCAGGTACTCAAGCACCCGTGAGCGCGCCCAATACAGATCGGTGCCGTCCTCGAACAGCACATAGACGAAGCTGTCACCGAAGGCGGAGAAGCCGCGAACCGTTTTGGCCCCCGGAACCGAGAGCATGGTAGTGGTCAGCGGATAGGTCACCTGATTCTCAACGATCTGGGGAGCCTGGCCTGGGTAGGACGTGCGGATGATCACCTGCACGTCCGACAGGTCGGGCAAGGCGTCGATTGGTAGGCTACGCACCGAGACGAAGCCCCATGCCACCAGAAACAGCGTGGCGAGGAGCACCAGCACACGGTTGCCTACCG
Source organism: Pseudomonas sp. GD03862 (assembly GCF_029840855.1). NCBI lineage: Bacteria > Pseudomonadati > Pseudomonadota > Gammaproteobacteria > Pseudomonadales > Pseudomonadaceae > Pseudomonas > Pseudomonas sp. GD03862. The sequence continues at coordinate 85,014 of NZ_JAOCDI010000017.1, read as the reverse complement.
ACCAGCGGATCAGTTTGGCAATCATGGTTGGCCCTCCAACACTTTGATCTGCTCAACGACCATGCCCTCGTCCCGTTCGCGTATGCCAAAGCGAATCTGCGCACCGATCTTGAGGCCATCAAGGAGAGACTGCTCAGCCACAGGGAAGGTCATGGTCATCCCTGGCATGCCCAGGGTGATGAAAGGACCGTGGGCAACGGTGAGCTGGGTGCCGTCTATCTGCACGACACGGCCATCCGCTTCATGCAGGGCTGGCCCCGCATTAGGCTGACTATCCTGCACCGTCGCCGCCTCGATGCCTTTCAAATTAGCGTCGGAGTCCAACAGGAATTGCCCGGACGCGACGATGCGCTGTCCTGCCTGAAGACCCTGCAACACCGCAACTTGGCCTTTGCTCTCCTGGCCCAACACGACTTCCACCGGCCGGAAGCGACCACCGTCTTCAGCCAGCATCACCAGGTCTCGCTTGCCGGTGCGGATGACCGCCTCGGCAGGCACCAAGAGGCTTTGCTCGGCAGACTCGCCGGGATGGAGAGCCACTTGAGCGGTCATCCCAGGACGAAGCCGCCCATCTCGGTTGGGCAACTCGATACGCAGGCGCAACGTGCGGCTCTGCAAATCGGCATCGGCCAATAGCGCAGTCAACTTGCCCGGTATGGGATCGCCTGGGAACGCTGGCAATTGCGCCTGCACAGGCTGGCCTTCGCGAAGGCCTTGAGCCTGGGCTTCCGGCACAGCCGCTTCCAGCCAGACGTTGGCCACTCCATTGATCCTTGCCAAAGTAGCCCCCGGCGTCAGCGTCATGCCGGGTCGCAAATCGAGAGCCTGGATTACACCGGCAGTGGGTGCGGAGAGTGTGACCGAAAGCTGCACCTTCCCAGTGCTCGCGACCCGGTTGATCAGGTCGGCCGGCATGCCGGCGAGCACGAGCCGCTGTCGTGCCGCCGCCGTCAGCTGAGCGTCACCGGAATGCCGCAGCGCCAGGTATTCCTCCTGCAAACCCGCCCACTCCGGGGTCAGCACATCGGCTAGAGGAGCCCCTTTGGCAACGATGTCGCCCGTCGCTCGACCATAGACGCGTTCGACGTAACCGCCAGTACGGGCCTGCAACACGCTGAAGTCGCGTTCGTCGAACGTCAGAACGCCGCTCACACTTAGGGTCCGTTCTAGCCGGCCAGCCGTCACCGTTGCCAATCGAATCCCAAGGTTTTGCTGGAGCCCAGCCGAGACCTGAACCGCAGGCTGCTCCTCGCCAGCCGTGTCATCCGAATACTTGGGCACGAGCGGCATGTCCATGAACGGCGATTTTCCGGGCGCCGGGAAGTGCTGCTGGGGATACATCGGGTCGTACCAGTACAGCGCTTTTTTTTCCTCACCTACTGGCTGCGATGGCGAATACGCACCTCTCCCACCTAGCCAGAAGCCCGCGCCTATCCCAATAGCAAGGGCAGCAGCCACGACGAAACCAATCGACCTATTCCTCATGCCCGCACCTCTCCATAAACGAAATGCAGACGCGCTGCTGTTGCCGCCAACTGTCCTTGCAGGTCCACATCCTGTAGCAGTGCCTCCACACGCTGCCGGCGTGCCGACAGCACTTCACTCAACGGCGACTTACCGGCGCGGTAGTCCGCCAGAGCGAGGCGTACCCGGTCCTCGGCCAGGGGCAAAAGTGTTTCGCGACTGCGCCGCACTGCCCGTTGCAAGCGTTGGTACTCGGCAAGGTCTGTTTCAAGCTGGGCTTGATGCTCGCGTAGGGCAGCGTCCTGCTCATCTTCCAATTGGCGAACTTGTGCGCGTCGTGCCGCAATCATCGGGTCTTGCCGTGAGCTGGTGAACAATGGCAATTGGAAGCTGACTTGCAGGCTGACCATATTGCTGAAGTCCGGACCACGGCGCTGATAATCCACTCCCCAGGACCAATCCGATTTCTTTTCCGCCTGAGCCTGGTGTACCTGGGCTTGAGCCTCGCGTGTCATGGCGTTGTAGGTATTGAGCTCCGGATGGGCATGGACGGAGTGCAGGTATTCAGCTGCGTCTACAGTCCAGACAGGGAAGGTCGGCGCGCCTACTTCGGCGTCCTGCCCAATCCAGCGCTTCAGCGCGGCTCGCGCTTGAGCTGCTTGACTCAACAAAACATCTTTCTGCTCGTCCAACTGTGCCAATTCCTGTTTGGGAGCCAACGTATCGGCCGTTGAGCCTGCGCCTCCGGCCAGGCGCGCTCGTACCGTAGAAGCCAGCAGCTGGTTCTCTTTGTAGAAAGCGTCGAACTGTTCAAGCTTTCGCTGCACGGTGTACGCAGTAACCCAAGCCTGTGCGGTTGCCGCCCTAACCTTCAAGCGTTCGAAGCTCGCCTCGGCATCGGCTCGCTCGACCGTGGCCTGCGCTGTCTCTATGCGAGCTTTGCGTTTGTCCCGGTTCGGTACTTCTTGGGACAGGCCAACCACCTGCATGGTCATGAAGTCTCTGTTCATGCTCCAGCGATCGGCGCCTTCAACCGGCAGGTTTTGTACCCCAAGATTCAGGCGCGGATCGGGTAGTTCGCCCGCTGGAATGACCGCGCTGCGCGCAGCTGATGCCTGCTCCTGGCGGGCCTGTAGAGAGGGAGCGTTGCGTTCAGCCAGTTGCAGCGCTTCATCCAGCGACAGCGTTGCAGCCTGAGCCGAGACAGCCGGCAGCAGTATTAACAGGACGGCCGTGGTTATCCGTCCCTGAAAACGTTGGGGAGTCATCAAATGATTCCTCGAAAGATCAGCGCCCAGGCGCGTGCCATCGCCCCGCTGCTAGGCGGAACGACGGTGTGAAATTAAGAGGGAATCAGACGCGGGGAGGCCGCCATGGATCGGGGGGAGAGCCTGTCGCTATGCCTACCGCGTAGGTATCGGCAGGTCGTGGCTTAGCAAAGGTCAGCCCAGGCGTCAGGAAGCTGAGCTGTACGGTACTGGCAGTCCTGCACTCCTGGCCGACCTTGCAGGATTTGGCGTGATCGCCAGTCTTACCCAGGTCTTGGTCCTGGCAGCAGTCATGATCCATACCCGCCATCGTTTCCATGCCCATGGCCTGCATTGGGCAAGGTTCAGTCGCCGAATCGATGCCCGCCATCCCGTTAAGCGGAAGCGCCACGATAAGCATCAGGATGGTGAGCAGTCGAATGAACCGATTCATGATGGGCGAGTATAGGTTACCGGGATGAGTTCAGCATTAAGGGGTTGAGGCTGCACTAACCAACCGCTTGGAGGCTGGGAGACTGATGAAGAAAGTTGTGACACCTTCCGCTGAAGTACACCAGATTCGTCCACTATGAGCCTCGATGATAGAGCGGGTTATCGACAGCCCCAGGCCTGCATTGCTTGGGCCGCCTTCGCGCCTGGCTGGATCGGCTCGATAGAATCGGTCGAAGATCTTGCCAATGTGCTGGGGGTCGATGGTTACCCCGCTGTTACGCACGGAAAGCGTCACGCTTTCAGGCGTCTGCTCGATCTGCACTGATATCTCGTTGCCTTCCGGGGTGTAGCGCAACGCGTTGGATAGAAGGTTGGAAAGCGCTCGGTCAATCATCAGGCGATCGCCACGAACCTTACCCTGCCCGTGTAGGGTCAGCTGGATGCCTTGATCCTCAGCCAGGAACTGGTAGTACTCGAACAGCTTGGATACGAGGTCGGAGAGTTCCACATCAATCTGCTCGGGCACGATCAGACCGTTATCCGCCTTGGCGAGGAAAAGCATGTCGTCGATCATGTGCGACATGCGTTTGAGGTCCTCCAGGTTCGAATAGAGGTTTTCCTCATAGGCATCCAGGTCACGCTTCTTGGTGAGCACCACTTCGGTATGGGTCAGAAGGTTGCTGACTGGCGTTCTCAACTCGTGAGCGATATCGGCAGAGAAGTTGGACAACCGAACGAATGCATCCTCCAACCGTCCCAGCATCCCGTTGAAAGACAGGATGAGCTCCTGAAGCTCCAGCGGCACGGGCTCCAGCGGAATGCGCTCGCGGAGCGATCTTGCCGACATCCCGGTGGCCACTTTAGTGATTTGCCCAACAGGCCGAAGCCCACTCTTGGCAACGACCCAGCCCAAGCCTGCGCTCACAATCGCGCTGATCACCAGGCCAATTCCGAACCACCATTGAAGGGTGACAAAGAAATGGGCGTGAGTGGTGACATTGAGCATCAGCACGGCCGTCACCGGTTCCGGCTCGCCTGCAATGGTCAGCTGGGCGGTAATGCCGCGAAAGTTCTGCGATTCATCCTGCCATTCCCAGACCGCACCCCGGTGCGCCTGCTCGAACCGCTGAGGAATTTTGGAGGCTTTGGGGTCTGAAAAAAGGACCGTACCGTCAGCCTTGGTGATTTTCGCCGATAGATCCTGATGTGCGCCGAGCAATGCCCGCAGCTGCTGCTCCTGATCGTCGAGCCCGCCTCGCGCTGCTGAGATGGACAGGATATGACGCGTTGACTCCAGCTTTTCGGAAAGTGCCTGCTCATCCAGCATCCGGAAATGGTGCTGACTGAGCCCGTAGAAAGCCACGCCGGCAACCACCAGAACAGCAGTCACCGCGAACATGAACATCAGGGTCAGTCGCTTGACGAGCGATGATTGCGGGCGCATCACTCCGGCACATCCATCATGTAGCCCATGCCTCGGGCGGTATGGATGAGCTTTGGCGCGAAGTCGTCATCAATCTTGGCCCGCAGTCGGCGAATCGCGACCTCGATCACGTTGGTGTCACTGTCGAAATTCATGTCCCAGACCTGAGAAGCGATCAGCGACTTTGGGAGGACCTCGCCGCGACGGCGCATGAGCAGCTCCAACAGGGAAAACTCCTTGGCAGTAAGGTCAATCCGCTTGCCGTTTCGCGTAGCTCGACGCTTGAGCAGGTCTACCTCAAGGTCTGCCATCTTCATAGTGGTTTGAGCAGAACCACCGTTGCCTCTGCGCAGCAACGTGCGAACCCGAGCCAGCAGCTCCGAGAACGCAAAGGGCTTCACCAGGTAATCATCCGCGCCCAGTTCCAAGCCTTTCACGCGGTCGTCTACGCCGTCTCGGGCTGTCAAGAAAAGGACCGGCACATCCTGCCCCGCCGCACGGATCTTGCGCAGGACCTCCCAGCCATCGAGCCCCGGCATCATCACGTCGAGGATCAGCAAGTCATACGCTTCGCTCTGTGCCTGTTGCAAGGCGTCAGTGCCTGTCATCACCCGGTCAACGGTGAAGCCAGCTTCTGTCAGGCCTTGCTGGAGGTAGACACCGGTTTTTGGCTCATCTTCGGCTACGAGTAATTTCATCTGCTCTCATCCACGCGGGGTGCATCTCCAGTTTGCAGGAAAAAAGTCGTCCAACCAGAAGCTGACGGAAAAGTAATGTCGAGATCAGTTTTCTGACAGCACCGCGAAGCTAACTTGACCCTGTACCTGACGCCATGAGGCGCAGAACCCACTGAGGATCTCCAGATGAACATGGTCAAAGCAATTGTGATGGTCGTTACCTTCGGCATGGCAGGCATCGCCCTGGCAGAGGGCGGCGCGGACCGGACCTTTGCGCGGATGGAAGCGGCTCGCCAAAGCTCCATGCAGGCATTCCAAGTTGCGCAGGAGAAGAAAGAGCAGGCGCCAGTCGCCGCCCAGTCCAGCAAGCATGCCGGCCACGAAAGCTGCTGATCCGAGCTTACAGAAATGTAATCACTCCGGAATCTGAACTATGGCAGTTTCAGACTACGGCCTCTCATCAGCCTCGCGCAGTGGCGAAAGTCTACGAGACTGGTGAGAGCTCCAATGAACCCAAGGGCTGCGCCATCGAGCAGCCTGGATATCAGCGATCTACCTGACTGGACGCAACGGCATGCAAAGCAAAACCACGAGACGATCATTCGTCAAAGGCCTGGCCGCTACCGGACTTCTGGGTGGGCTCGGCATGTGGCGCGCGCCGGTCTGGGCCGTGACAAGCCCTGGCCAACCGAACGTGCTGAGCGGCACGGACTTCGATCTGTATATTGGCGAACTGCCCGTCAACATCACGGGTGCAGCTCGTACGGCCATGGCCATCAACGGCTCCGTGCCAGGGCCGATCCTGCGTTGGCGCGAAGGCGACACCGTGACGCTGCGCGTACGCAACCGGCTGAAACAGGACACCTCCATTCACTGGCACGGCATCATCCTGCCCGCCAACATGGACGGTGTGCCGGGCTTGAGCTTCCACGGCATCGCTCCCGATGGCATGTACGAATACAAGTTCAAGGTCCACCAGAACGGCACTTACTGGTATCACAGCCACTCAGGCCTCCAGGAACAGTCCGGGGTCTATGGGGCGTTGGTGATTGATGCCAAGGATCCGGAGCCGTTTGTGTACGACCGTGATTATGTCGTCATGCTCAGCGATTGGACGGATGAAGACCCGGCGCGGGTGCTCTCCAAACTCAAGAAGCAATCTGACTACTACAACTTCCATAAGCGCACAGTTAGCGACTTCGTTGACGATGTGAGCGAGAAAGGCTGGTCGGCCGCTGTAGCGGATCGGAAGATGTGGGCTGAAATGAAGATGAGCCCCACCGACCTGGCTGACGTTAGTGGGTATACCTACACCTACCTCATGAACGGCCAAGCGCCGAACGGCAACTGGACGGGCATCTTCAAGCCCGGCGAGAAGATCCGTCTGCGCTTCATCAACGGCTCGGCCATGACCTATTTCGATGTCCGGATTCCTGGGCTCAAGATGACGGTTGTGGCTGCCGACGGCCAGTACGTCAAACCCGTATCGGTCGATGAGTTCCGGATCGCCGTTGCCGAAACCTTCGATGTCATCGTCGAACCTGAAAACGAGCAGGCCTATACGATCTTCGCGCAATCTATGGACCGCACCGGGTACTCCCGAGGCACCCTGGCGGTTCGTGAAGGCTTGCAAGCGCCCGTACCGGAGGTAGATCCACGCCCGATCATCGCCATGAGCGATATGGGCATGGACCACGGCAGCATGGGCGGAATGGATCACGGCGGCATGGCTGGCATGGACCAAGGGAACATGGCCGGCATGGATCACAGCAAGATGGCTGGGATGGACCATGGCAGCATGGCCGGCATGGACCACAGCAAGATGGCTGGAATGGATCACGGCAACATGGCCGGCATGGACCACAGCAAGATGGCTGGAATGGACCATGGCAACATGGCCGGCATGGACCACAGCAAGATGGCTGGAATGGACCATGGCAGCACGGCCGGCATGGACCACAGCAAGATGGCTGGAATGGACCACGGCAACATGGCCGGCATGGATCACAGCAAGATGGCTGGGATGGGTCATGAGGGCATGGCCGGCATGAGCGGTGCAATGCAGAGCCATCCGACTTCCGAGACCAACAACCCGTTGGTCGATATGCAGACCATGTCGCCGACCCCGAAGCTGAACGATCCGGGAATTGGCCTGCGCAACAACGGGCGCCGAGTGCTGACCTACGCCGATTTGCGGAGCACCTTCATCGATCCCGATGGTCGAGAGCCTGGACGCACAATCGAACTGCACCTTACCGGCCACATGGAGAAGTTCGCATGGTCGTTCGACGGTATCAAATTCTCCGACGCTGAACCGCTGCGGTTGAAATATGGCGAGCGTCTTCGCATCACCTTGGTCAACGACACCATGATGACTCACCCCATCCATCTCCACGGTATGTGGAGTGATCTGGAGGACGAGAACGGCAACTTCATGGTTCGCAAGCACACCATCGACATGCCACCTGGCTCAAAACGAAGCTATCGCGTCACCGCAGATGCCTTGGGACGTTGGGCCTATCACTGTCACCTACTGTTCCACATGGAAATGGGCATGTTCCGAGAAGTCCGTGTGGACGAATGAACTGGAGATTTGAGATGAGCAAACCAATGAAACGAAGCGCCTTTTTCCTCTCTGCTGCGATGGTCGGCATGTTGGCTGTTTATGCCCCGTCGTCGTGGTCTAGCGACAACCACGATCAGCATTCCCAGAAATCCACCGAGGCCGGTAAAGCCAAAGGTTCGCAGGACAAGCAGGGCCAGGGCATGAACCATGAAGGCATGGACCATGGGTCCATGGAAGGTATGGACCACGGCTCGATGAAGGGGATGGACCATGGCTCGATGGAAGGCGTGGACCACGACAAAATGATGGAATCGCATGGCAGCGACAAAGCTAAGGCAGGGAAAGATGGTCAATAGCCTTGGGCGGCCTTCGCTGCTGGCCCTGACTGTTTCAATCGGCATGCTGGGCGTAACGCCCAGCTTCGCCGCTGAAGAAATGGATCACTCGGGCATGGATCATTCGAAAATGGGGCACGGTTCCATGCAAATGGATGCTGCTCCGTCCGAATCGATGCCGGCGATGGATCACAGCAAGATGGGGATGAGCAAACAGCAGAAACAGCCTGCCCCTGTTGATCACAGCCAGATGGGGCATGCTCAAAGCCAGAGCAAATCCAGCCCGGTGGACCATAGCAAGATGGACCACAGCAAAATGGGCCATGGAAACATGAAGGGCATGGATCACGGTTCGATGAAGGGCATGGACCATTCCCAGATGAATCCTGGTTCAGCGACTTCTCCGACCACAACGAGCCGCACGCCGATTCCAGTGCTCACTGATGCCGACCGCGAGGCAGCCTTTCCGCCTTTGGGTGGCCACCAGGTGCACGACAGCGGAATCAACAGCTTCTTCCTGTTGGACCAGCTCGAATACCAGGACGCCGATGAGGGCAGCACCCTGGCTTGGGATGCATCTGGCTGGGTAGGTAGCGACATCAATCGACTCTGGGTTCGGTCGGAAGGCGAGCGCACCAACGGGGTAACCGAAGATGCTGAGCTGCAACTGCTATACGGGCGCTCGGTCAGTCCTTGGTGGGACGTGGTCGCCGGGGTCCGTCAGGATTTCAAACCGGAATCACCGCAGACCTGGGCAGCCTTTGGTATTCAGGGCATGGCCTTGTATGACTTCGAGGCCGAAGCTACGGCGTTCATCGGCGAAAACGGCCAGACTGCTGCGCGTCTTGAAGGCGAATACGACATCCTGCTGACCAATCGCTTGATTTTGCAGCCCACGGCTGAGGCGAACTTCTATGGCAAGAACGATCCTGAGCGCGGTGTTGGATCGGGTCTGGCCAATACCGAAGTCGGGCTGCGTCTACGGTATGAAATCGTCCGCCAGTTTGCCCCGTACATAGGCGTTACCTGGAGCCGCTCCTACGGCAAAACCGCTGACTTCATCCGAGACGAGGGTGGAGATGTTGATGAGGCACGCTTCGTTGCCGGTATCAGGATGTGGTTCTGAGAATTCCAACATGAAAAGAACAATTACAACGCTGCTTGTGGCCGGTGCTGTCGGAAGTGCTGCGGTATTGGGCACCGCGTATTTCGGCTTGGTGAATGTCGGCGCCGATGATCCTCACTTCCCGGCTGTCCATTCGTTTCTCGCCATGGCTCGCGACCGGTCGATTGAGGTTCGAGCGCGAGACATTGAAGTGCCTGACCTGAAGAATGCTGCGTTGATCAAGGCAGGCGCAGGCAACTACAACGCCATGTGCATTGGGTGCCACCTCGCCCCTGGCGTTGGAAAGACAGAACTCAGCCAAGCGCTATACCCGTCGCCACCTGACCTCACCAAGGTGGGTGTCGGAGACGACCCGGCTGCCGCATTCTGGACGATCAAGCACGGCATCAAAGCCACCGGCATGCCCGCCTGGGGCAAGAGCATGGGTGATGAGTACATCTGGGGAATAGTCGCGTTCCTTGACCAACTGCCCCAAATGAATCCTGAGCAGTACAAGGCGTTGGTGGCCACGAGCGGCGGCCATCAGCACGGCGGCGGTGAAAGCGATATGCATAATCATGAGGGCCAGCACGGCGGGAGCGGTCATGCCGAGCGTGGCGATCACGACGAAGCGGCAGATGACGACCATGCTCAGACAGCTCACGACCATGGAGCTGCACCCGCAGGCGCCGCCCAAGCGGCAGATCATCACGGTGACCACAATGCGGCCGAAGCCCATTCGGACGCCCACCCGAAATCGTCGACAAAGACGCATGTTCACAAAGACGGTAAGGAGCACACTCATGCCAACTAACCGGATACTCGTTCGGCTAGCCGCAATCGCTGGGCTGCTGGTGGCCTCGGCGGCCTACGCCGCCGAGCCATTGTCCATCGACGTTCACCGAGATGCGAACTGCGGTTGCTGCAAGAAGTGGATCGCGCACCTAGAAGCCAATGGTTTCAAAGTGACCGACCATGTTGAGACGGACATGAGCGCAGTGAAACAGAAGCTGGGCGTAGCGCCTCGGTTAGCGTCCTGCCATACAGCCGTGATTGACGGAAAGTTTGTTGAAGGTCACGTGCCAGCTGAGCAGATTCGAGAACTCAAGGAGCGGAACGATCTGGTAGGGATCGCCGTGCCAGGAATGCCAGCTGGATCCCCAGGCATGGAGGTTGATGGTGTAAGCCATGCCTACCAGGTTATTGGTTTGACCAAAAGCGGCGAGGACCAAGTAGTCGCCAACTATCCAGCCAAATAACGCACCGACCAGAAGGACGGCAGTAGGCTGACTGCCGTCCCATAAATCCCCGCTAGAAAGTTTCATCAGCTCAACACGACGACACAGAGGGCCTGCAAAGCGTAGCTAATCAGATTCACGGCGCTCGCGGACTGGCTTGAGTACGATATCGCCGTTGATAAGCTCGATGGAGAGTCTGTCGCCCGTCGTGACCCCGAGCTCGCGCAGAATGTCGTCGGGTAGTTCCACAATCACATCGCCGGAGCCGTCGCCGGGATCAAGGCACTTGACCGTGGTGCGCGCTGATTGAGTCATTGGGCTGTCCTGCCTGAGCTACCAATTCTCATCGTACTCCACCAGTCATGAAAGCCGGTAACCAGGCGATCAATCGCCGGAATTGACGCTTCAACCCGGCTTTTATCAGCCTAAGTCCTGCCCGCTCGATCAGTGCTCAGTTCTGGCCCCGGCAACCGATACCAGCGGTCCGGTACTCAAGGATTTTCAGGTCTCCATTGGAATCCTCGTAGTTCATCTGTGCTGGCATCACGTCACAGCTCGCCTTGGTCGATGTCATGCTGATTACTCTCGCCACGTCGAGCCGCATCCCGTAGCGATAATGGATCACCTCCGGTGGCTTCATATCATTGACGGCCGCATAAGCTCGCATAGCTTGCTCATTGGCCTGAATCATCTTCCCGTATAGACGGTCGGATCCTCCTTCGGCGAGCGCGGTTGAGGAGGCCACTATGGCCAGGATGGCCGCGATGCTTTTGATGACTTTCATTTCAATCACTCCAATAGACGTGACTGAAGATTAGGATTTTGTCGCTGTCAATTGAGTGATACGGGGATTACAAGGTTGTAAGTCCGGCTTGCAGATGGAGGTAGCGTTGCGTCTACACGGCATACCAATTCCCCTCAGGCACACTACTGATAGACACCCAGGCGAAGACGCTCAAGATAGTCCGCTACCACGCTGAATCCGAGCGACGTGTCGAGCATCTCGAAGGGTACAAACCCCATCAAACGGCCGCACGGCCGACAAAGCCACTGCTCCGCGAGCATCTGAGAGCCAAATACCTTCGACGCAAGCTCCAGTCCTTTCGCATATTGAAACGCCACCGCGCTCTGCTGGGCATCCAGGCGATGGGCCTGAACGGAATGGCTCAGACGGTGAACGCTTCTGGTCGATATTCCTGTGATTCGCCTGACGAGGTTACGAGCCTTGAATAGGCTTGAGGACTCGACCATGCATTTCACGTCGCTGAAAAAAAATCCTGTTTGGACAAGACGCAGGAGCTCCAGCTGGCTCAACTCATCAAGGTCGGTATGAACCAAGTGGAACGTTGGTGCAAAAGCCTGCGATTCAACAGGTGGGGGCGTGCTTGTAGGATTCATTGCATCGACCTCCTCTTGTGCGTTGGCTGTCAGACTAGATCAAATTTGATTCCCAAGCACGCCCGACGCCCTTTAACCTTCACACCTTAGCCCAAAACGATCACTAACGTGTATGCAGTACCGGTGTCTTCTAACTAAAATGCCATACCACTCGTCTTCCAGAACATCATTGCATGAAAATTTTCACACCATTACCTGGAGAATATATCGCATCTGCGCTTAAGCGCGGCAATGAGCTCCTAGGCATTAAATCGTTGAAAACTGAAGATTTCTATATAAAAGCGAAACCTCGTATTGGGTTCGGAATTAATAAGACTTTGGGGAAGTTGCAAACAGAGTGGCGGCCGCATCAAGAATTCTATTACCCAAAGCTGCTAGACGAGCACAAGATTTCGGACCTAGCCTTAAGCGATCACACTTTGTATCCTATGATAGCTGCCCTCGGGCGTCATCGAGCGACCGCAATCGTCACACCGAAAACTTGGGAAAAGGTTTGTCCAGATTGTGTTCGCGAAGACTTGGATAATTGCGGAAGCCCCTATATTCATCGCAGGCACGTATTGGGTTCCGTACAGGTGTGCAGTACTCATGCCCGCGCTCTAATCGAGACATGTCCGACCTGCTCAATACCAATGAAAAAGCACGAGATTAATCACCTAGCCAAGTGCAGCAAGCTTAACACATGGTCAAAACGTCAAAAGCGAGAATTCGGATCAAACCGTCATATGTATGCCAAATTTGTCGCAGACCTTTTGGACTATAGCGGCCCTATGATCAAGGATGGAATGGCAGACTTTGTCGCATATGCAAGCCTCATGATAAATCGAACTAGCGCATTCGAAAAAACCCAGCTGAATATTTCCAAACTGATCAACGAAGAAATGGGCATAACTTCGAGACTCACCCATGCCAGTATCTCTACCAGCGACAAATATCCTATCTATGTGTTTCTTGGATGCCACACCGCTGAAAATTATTTCAACTTGCTAAATAATAAGGATGAGCAAGACGTGCTGCGGGAGAAGAAAACAGTCATATTCAATAAACTTTTGCACGAAGCCATGAAAACTAATCCATATCGTCACGTATCTGCGTAAAGACTTCATCTTCGGATACGCGAGATATTCTTATTCCTGCATAACGGTATAAAACACTCATCGCACAGTTTTCAGTCAGCGAGTATTCTCGAATTGCCCACCGGATTTTACGTAGCTGATGGTCATGAGTAGACTCAAGTAAACCCGCCATCAACCTAGTGCTCATCGGAAAGTGGTCCGGCATCTTGAGGAAAGCATGAGCGTTTAGGACACGCCTACATAGAGCAGCGCGGGTGACCTGCTGAGGCTTTCCGTCTACAGAAAGAATCATCGTCTTCGCTTTAGCGAGCTCCAACGCAAGGGCCGAGTCCCTGGATTGCCAATCGATCAAAATTCTTCGGTCTCTGTGGTAGGGGTTCCCAGCAACATAACGGGCCAACCATTCCCTGTCGTGGCGGTACAACCACTGATAGCCCGGCTTGTCATGACATTTGAGATTCGTACTCTTCGCAAACGCTATTCGCCGGGCGTGAAGGTCATCGTCAGGGATGAGGTTATTCGGTTCATCAGGCCGGACCACAATACCAGCGCGATTAACGTCCTCTAGACGGTAGGTCTTCAGGTGCTCCAGCTCTAGATCAAGGAGCCAGCAGAGAAAATAGAACTTGAAAGGCTGCACGGTTCGACCTTGTCGCCGCAATATCTGAAAGACCCACTCAGCGGATCGAACCATTTCTTCGAATTCGGCGGCGCTAGGACTGCACCGAAGTCGCCTGGTTAAAAAATCTCTCAGCATCTGCTCTCTAATTCGTCCAGACCTGATAAAACCCATCTCGTCCAAACGGTTCCTGAGCAAATTTCCAGCCAGAATCGTTTTCATCTCATTGGGATGGTCTAGCCCCCACAGCTGCATGTGGGCAATGGCAACGGCCCCGCTGTGGTCACCACAGTCCATAACCGGCGTTCCAGCAGATTCCCCCGGAAGCAACATACAACGCCAATCTGACCATCCGGGGAATCTAATCGCCTGTAGTACTTCGCTGTGGCGTGGACAAATGCAAGTGCCCGATGCTTGGTGAATACGATGCCAATAAGCTGAGCCGCACTCCAGAATGTCCTCTCTGACGCAGCTCTCGCAATACCTAAACGAGGCGTGTTGGAGGAAACGCGATGCTGTAATGCCCAAGGCCATCTTGAGGCCTGTACCTCGATTACCTCCCATTAGAACGGCAGCATCGCGGCCCTTCTCGTCGTCCAAAAAAGGCAGAAAAAGCGGTAAAAGCGTGAAGCGCTCGATCAGCTCTCCTACAGAGAAGGCGCCTCTGAGACGTTCAGACAGAGCCTCTAAGCAGCACGGCAGGATGGAACCGCAGGTACGCGAGTAGCTACCGAACAGCTCTTGGCTGGTCGCTCGGTATCCCTGATTCGCTGCTAGCTTGTGATAGCGCACGGCCAGGCTATAGAGCGACTCATCCGGAAACGGCTGGGGGAAGAACAGAAGGTTAGCCACTGCCCTGAGCTCCCCTGCGTCAAATTACCAGGAAGAATCCCTATCCACCCAGCCGCGCTGTTCGAGCTGAGCCTGAAGGTCTTCGTCCTTCGAAAAATGCACGTTAGTTAACGCGCCGTCAGCAACCGGTACGACCGTACGACTCGGAGCCTTCGGCACCGATTTGTCCTTTGCTAGAGGTGAAGGTGCTATCGCGGTCTGTGTAAGTAGCGAAAGATGAGCCCGGTCCGCCCGGCGAGCCAAGTCGTAGCTCATCATCTGAGCGATTTGGTCTTTTGTAGGCATCATGTCCTCGAAATCAGCAATCTGAAGAGGATCACCGCTTCGAAGGGCCTCGATGGGCTTGTGCAAAAGCCTCATTTGATTGTCATACACCTGCTGAAGCACGGCTGGCGTAATGGCGTCGATTCCTTCCCAAATAACATGACGCTGCGCAAGCATAAGCAGTTTCGCTAGGAAATCTGTATTGCCCTGGGTGAGATCATAGATCTTGGACAGGAGGTCACTCGTCAGGGGAGCGCAAGATTCCGTCCAGTCATAGGCCCAGAGTTGGGACACCAAGTGATGCCAAAACGGATCGTCTTCGCTGAAACGGTCAAAGGCGATTGGTCCCATCCCCGCCGCTCTTCGGGCATTACGCAACACACCAGAAAAAAGCGGAAGCATTGCGTTGGTCCCTACATAGACAAGCGGAACGCCCGCATCATTGGATAAAGTTACGAAGAAATTCAGTAACTTTTCCCGATCCTGCCCCCCTCGCGACGAGCAAAGATGCTGCATTTCATCAATTATCAAAGCACCGATAAAAAAGGTTTTGCACAGCTGACTGATGTGCTGGAGCATTACGCTGATGCTGTTGGCGGCACCGCCCCTGCGAGAGTATTTTTCGACACCTAACGCAGCGTCCAGTGCAGAGAAGAATGCTGCGCAAAAACCGCGCAACGAGCCATCGTGAGGGCACTCAATCTTTAGCCACACAACCTGGGTTTCGATGAGAATCGCGTCTTTATATCTGCTGTGACTGATCACCTGCGGATAAAGCCTTGCTATGGAATTAAGCGCTGTGGTCTTGCCCATACCACTCAAGCCAATCAGGGTCATCGTCTCAGCGGTGGACATGAATCCATGGCGCTTGGCATCTGCTGAGGAAGGCAATCGATGCCTAACAGATGATGCCAACAGCGGATTGCGGCCCGAATAGCCGTAGCGGATCAGCTGGCTGAATAGGTCTTCGAGGCGCAAGTGGATTTCGAATGGAACCACAACATCTTTGAGCCGGTTGATCCCATGGCCGCGAAGCTTCGGTGGCAACGCTCGTTCGGCCTCGTCGGGCTTCGGCGGAAGGTTCCCAACACGCCTCACCACATCAACATCCGAGAGAATTCTAGGCAAGCATTCAATCAGCGGGTTGCCATCATATTGAGGCATGCCTGTAGGAATATATTCTGCGGGGGAGAAGGTCAAATCGTTCATGTCTCTGTCTCGCTACCCTCGCTGACTACCAGTTTCAGAAACGCCGCGCTTCTTGTGGAACTGGGCCTGCCGGTGACTGGCCTAGAATTTTCTCCCGCAAGGGGCGTGTGATCCACAACGCGTAGCTGATTCAGATCAGCGGTATGGGAATCGCGCTCGGTCTGAGCTTCGGTCGCACGCTTGGCACGTTTGTCCCGCTTGAAATCTGCATTCGATTTCGGGTCACCCTGTGCGGCACGTTTGGCTTTGGCCCGGTCAAGGATTTCCTCTTGCCGCCCCCTTACCAGCGCCGCAGTATTGTCACTGTCATAACGGGCATCCGGCGATACTTGGTTCAAGACATGGACCATATCAAGAACCTCCTCCATACGGAGTCCACCATATTTCTGCCGTTGCTGCGGTACAATAGTTAAAGCCTCAAAACCTGCTTCGGACTTGATCCAACAATTTTCAATAGAGTTAGGATCGTAGAATACTCGAACATACTTCGTCCGCAGATTGTGCGAGCGCTCCAACCACTCCTCACGCAAGGCTGTTTGACATGTATATTGGACGCCTTGGAAAACAATACCGCCTCGACTGATACGACACTCTTGAGAGGGCAGTAAAGCAATTTTCAACTCAGCCGGAGAAACCACTTTAGAATTGATAGGACTATTAGCTTTAGACCAATTCCAAACTGCTATAGGCGTCGCTTCTATACCGTCGGCAATCATCTCGCGACTTAATAGGTGTGGTATGCGTAGGCTCTTATTGTGTGCCAAGACCCCTACAATAACCATTTCTGTGAACTCGTCGATATCCAAAATCGCATCGAGTTGGTAGTCCCTATCACCACGCTCCATTTTACGAGCATCTACTCCGCCTGGAACAAATTTCAAGTCCAGGTGTTCATTGATCAGACGGAAGCGGCTTTCGATGATCCCTTTCCAATCAGGCCTAAAGGGGGGCAAAATTTGCACCGCTAGTCCCAAGCTTTGCGACAGCGTTGCCCCAGCCTCACTTAGAAGTTCGGCCCGGTCAGCAACAATTTCGACTGGCAAGTGCGAGCACGGCCAGTCAGCCTCATCTATTTCAACATTGTATCGCTTGCAAAAATCGACCTTTGGGGTGCAAGCATTGTATATCGCGTGTCGAGCCCCATTCCAACTGGGACCCTCAAGGCCCACGTGAATCCCTACAATCATTCTAGTAAAGGTATCGACGACCACATAAAGTATGGGGCGTCCTATGAGCCATAGCCTGTTAACGCGATGCACTAAATATACATCAGCGATGGTGGAATCTATCTCATATCGATGGGTCGCACCCATCAGGCCTTGGGAAGCTGCGCCAACGATAGCACGATGATCTTTGTTGTATCGAACAGAACCGCCACGCACCTTAAGTTTATAAAGATCATCGAAAAAAAGCTTACCGTGATATCTGAGCTGGGTAGTAGTCGGGTAACTGCCGCGTACAATATTTCCTTTCGAGCCGTCTGGCAGAGTCTCTCTATAAAATTTGTTTAACATCCACTTATGTGCATCTTTCAGGGTGCCGCATTTGCCGCTAGCAACCCGCCCGTAAGCCAAACGGATATGAGAGAGATGGCGCGGTTCGAGCGTGATGGCACCACCATCATTGACAACGACACCACGATACTTACGCGGCCTACCGGGGATAATGCCTGAGGATCGATCCTTTTTCTTTCCCCGACCACCGCAAGCACTAGTGTTCCATAGAAACGCGTTAGGTGTCTGCCCCATGCTCCAGTAGCGGTATAGAAGCCGGTATATCTGTTTACGCTCTACTCCTGCCTCTAGGGCATGCCTAGCAACCAGCTTTCCAAAACCCGGTCCAAGAATTTCCAAGGCGGAGCGATCTTCTACTAACCCTCTTATAAGGCTCCAGTTACGATTTCGGCTCGATTTTTCATTTTCACTAATTTCATCATCACTTCTGAGCAGATGTAAGGGCACCATTTCTCGACTTAAGATTGCGCGCCCTGCGTCAATATCGTCAATCAAAACGGACCGCTCGATCTGCCACGGCTTGCTGGGATTCGTACTCAGCTCAATCACAATTACAGAATCATCATCTATGCCTAAAATCCGAACCGCTTTTTTTAGTAGGCTAGGTTCTTCGCCAGGAGTGACAATGCTGTTGATTTTAAGATCAAGCATGATGGGAAACCTCGTTTGGCAGAGACAAAGCCGCTGACCTTTGATTCGGCCATACGTGCAACGGCTGCGACATGCTTATTATTTTCGAGGTAAGATCTGACTCTAAACGACCGTTCCATAGCAGGTGATGGAAGAGGCGCTTTACCCCCATATATTCAATGTAAAGGTCACGAGACGCTTTATCCAAAAGAATTTTTAACGGTATTTGATCCGTCTTTGCCTCCTCAATGTATCCAAGCAAATTGCCGATGTTCTTCTCCGTCGGTAACGAGGGGTGAATACTGGCGTATGTCCTGAGAATCTTGAGGTTCGCTAATTTTATCTTTGAGAGGTTTTCATGCAGGACCAGCTTCCAGTCCACTCCCCTCATTGCCCAGTATTTTTCTTCGATGGCTAGCTTTTCTGCTATTCGATTACGCGCCTGAAGATCAGCTTGCTCAAACTCTTTTCGGTATTTCACTGATCGAGCAGCTAGCCTTGTTTCGCCAGAGGAATCTAAGAAGGTAACGAGAAAGTCCGTCGTCATAACGACAGGTATTTGCGTGCCAGGATATACAGGGTGGCGACAGTTAATACTTGAGGCAATTGCTTGGGTCTCAGCCTGTGTCAGCAGAGGATACTGCTCTCGGATATCGATGATCGAGGCATCGTGCTCAAGTACAGTTAAGTAATCTCGCTCTGCATTGGACAGCAGGTGGTGTGTGCGGTGAATTTTAACCCCCGCGATCATATGAGAGACACCCTTTGATTTGATCTCCCACACTTTGATCCATGGCTTATAGGAATCTCTGACTCCACACCCACGACCCGATTGAATTTTCTTATCTATTTTTGCCTGGGTCATCAGCTTGCGATGTGCAGCCTTGACCGGAGCTATGGGCATGGATGCCATTGTTCGAGTCGCTCAAAATTGGGCGACCCGCTCGACCGGGACGAGGACAGGTGTCGTGCACAGGGGACACCCCAGAGAGCGGGCTAAGCCAGGACAACAGTCACAGCGTTGGGTAGAGGATTGTCACCCGAATCTCCAAGGCCTGGCTCCGGCCCGATGTGCGGTCAGAGCCTGCCTTGTGACAACCTTTATTACGTTGTGACAACCTTTATTGTTTTGTGACAACCTTTATTATTCAAAAACAGCTGATCAACACCTGACTACCCGTTACTCGACAGTCACCGACTTGGCCAGATTGCGCGGCTGGTCAACGTCGGTCCCCTTAAGCACGGCCACGTAATAAGACAGCAACTGCAGCGGAATGGTGTACAGGATTGGCGCCAAGGCGTCGGCAATGTGCGGCACCTTGATCACGTGGGTGCCTTCACCATTGGTCATGCCAGCGTGCTCGTCGGCGAACACGACCAGCTCGCCACCACGGGCACGCACTTCCTGCAGGTTGGACTTCAGCTTCTCCAGCAGTTCGTTGTTTGGTGCAACGGTAACCACCGGCATGTCGTTGTCCACCAGAGCCAGCGGGCCGTGCTTCAGCTCGCCTGCTGGGTAAGCTTCGGCGTGGATGTAGGAAATTTCTTTAAGCTTGAGAGCACCTTCCATCGCCACCGGGTACTGCGCGCCGCGGCCGAGGAACAGGGTATGGTGCTTGTCGGCGAACAGCTCGGCAATTTTCTCGACGGTGGCATCCATGGCCAGGGCTTCGCCCAGGCGGGTTGGCAGTCGACGCAGCTCTTCAACCAGCTCAGCTTCGACACCGGCTTCCAGCGTACCGCGCACCTGACCCAGGGCCAGGGTCAGCAGCATCAGCGAAACCAACTGGGTGGTGAATGCTTTGGTCGAAGCCACGCCGATTTCAGGGCCGGCCAAGGTCAGCAGGGTCAAGTCCGACTCGCGTACCAGCGAGCTGATACCCACGTTGCAGATCGCCAGGCTGCCGAGGAAACCCAACTCCTTGGCGTTTCGCAGTGCGGCCAAGGTATCGGCGGTTTCGCCGGACTGCGAGATGGAGACGAACAGAGTGTCCGGCTGCACCACCACCTTGCGGTAACGGAACTCGCTGGCCACTTCTACCTGGCAAGGGATGCCGGCCAGGCTTTCCAGCCAGTAACGCGCAACCATACCGGCGTGGTAGCTGGTGCCACAGGCAACGATCTGCACGTTGCGCACCTTGGCAAACAGGTCGGCAGCTTGCGGGCCAAAGGCTTGGACCAGCACGTTGTCCTTGCCCAGGCGGCCTTCAAGCGTGCGCTGAACAACGCTTGGCTGCTCGTGAATTTCCTTGAGCATGAAGTGGCGGTAAGCGCCCTTGTCGGCAGCCTCGGCACCTTCGTGATATTGCACGGTTTCGCGCTGGACCTTGTTGCCCTGCTGGTCCCAGATAGAGACCTGATCACGGCGGATTTCAGCGATGTCGCCTTCTTCCAGGTACATGAAGCGGTCAGTAACCTGACGCAGCGCCAGCTGGTCGGAAGCCAGGAAGTTCTCGCCAAGGCCCAGGCCGATAACCAGCGGGCTACCACTGCGCGCGGCCACCAGGCGGTCCGGCTGCTTGGCACTGATCAGCGCCAGGCCGTAAGCGCCGTGCAGGCGCTTCACCGCCGCCTTAAGGGCGTCGGTCAGGTCTGGAATGCTCTTCAGGGTGTGGTGGATCAGGTGGACGATGACTTCGGTATCGGTCTGCGAATTGAAGACATAGCCCAGCCCCTTCAGCTCTTCGCGCAGTTCCTCGTGGTTCTCGATGATGCCGTTGTGCACCACGGCCACATCATTGCCCGAGAAGTGCGGGTGGGCGTTGCCTTCAGTCGGCGCGCCGTGAGTAGCCCAGCGGGTGTGGGCAATACCCAGCTGGCCTGCCAATGGGTCATCAGCAACAGCAACCTCCAGCTCGCTGACCTTGCCGATGCGCCGGCGGCGCTGCAGTTCACCGTTCTGGGTGAGTACAGCCAAACCGGCGCTGTCGTAACCGCGGTATTCAAGACGCTTGAGGCCTTCGATCAGGATGGCTGTGATATTACGCTCGGCGACAGCACCAACGATTCCACACATGTTTTATTGCTCCTGGCTGATCGCGGCGCAGATCAGGTTGATGCCGCGGGCTTGAATTTGTTCGCGCGCTGCTGCTGGCAGGCGTTCATCTGTAATAAGGGTGTGCACACTGCCCCAGGGCAGCTCGAGGTTAGGGATCTTGCGCCCCACCTTGTCCGACTCGACCATCACGATCACTTCACGGGCAACTTCGGCCATGACCCGGCTCAGCCCAAGCAGCTCGTTGAAGGTGGTGGTACCCCGGCCGAGGTCGATGCCGTCGGCACCGATGAATAATTGGTCGAAATCGTAGGAGCGCAGTACCTGCTCCGCGACCTGGCCCTGGAACGATTCGGAATGCGGGTCCCAGGTGCCACCGGTCATCAGCAGCACCGGCTCGTGTTCGAGGTCACAGATTGCACGGGCCACATTCAGCGAATTGGTCATCACCACCAGGCCTGGCTGGCGCCCCAGTTCGGGGATCATTGCCGCCGTGGTGCTGCCGCTGTCGATGATAATGCGTGCATGTTCGCGGATACGCCCCACGGCGGCACGCGCAATGGCCTTTTTATAGGAAGAGACGGGTTGTGCCGGTTCACCGAGCAACTCTTGCGGCACCGGCACCGCACCACCGTAGCGGCGTAACAACAAGCCGTTGGTTTCCAAGGCGGCGAGGTCTTTGCGAATGGTCACTTCCGAGGTGGCGAAACGCTTGGCCAACGCGTCCACACTTACCTCACCCTGCTCGCTGAGCAAAGCCAGAATATTGTGTCGCCGTTGTGGTGTGTTTCGTTTCGACATGTGCGTTTAAGTTTCGATTCGAAAGTTAGTGGTTGCAATCAAAACCTAAGACGCGCGATTCGTCAAGCTGTCGCTGACCTGTGGATTGTTTGCTTCTGCTTTGAGGCGGTCCTATAGGCGCAGCCGCGCCAATAAAAAAGCCGACTTATTCACATAAGTCGGCTTTCGATCGAAACGGCTGAGAATAACTCAGCTCTTCTTGATCTTCTCCGGGCGCTTCCAGCCCGAAATGTTGCGCTGGCGCGCACGGGCTACAGCCAGGTCACCCGCTTCTACAGCCTGGGTGATGGTCGAGCCGGCTGCGGTGGTCGCGCCGGCCTTGATTTCCACAGGCGCCACCAGCGAGTTGTTCGAACCGATGAACACGTCTTCACCCATCACGGTCTTGAACTTGTTGGCGCCATCGTAGTTGCAGGTGATGGTGCCGGCGCCGATATTGGTGCGCGCACCGATTTCGGCATCCCCCAGGTAGGTCAGGTGACCAGCCTTGGCCCCTTCACCCAGGTGGGCGTTTTTCAGTTCAACGAAGTTACCCACATGGGCCTTGGCGTCCAGTACGCTGCCCGGGCGCAGGCGGGCGAACGGGCCAGCATCGCTGCCCTCTCCCATCACGGCGCCTTCGAGGTGGCTGTTGGCCTTGACCACCGCGCCTTTGCGCAGGGTCGTGTTCTTGATCACGCAGTTAGGGCCGATCTGCACATCGTCTTCGATGACCACCTTGCCTTCGAGAATCACGTTGATGTCGATCAGCACGTCACGACCAACGCTTACTTCACCACGAACATCGAAGCGTGCCGGATCACGCAGGGTAACCCCCTGAGCCATCAGACGGCGGCCTTCCCGCAACTGGTAGTGACGCTCCAGCTCGGAGAGCTGGCGGCGGTCGTTGGCGCCCTGCACTTCCATAGCGTCGTGTGGCTGCTCAGTGGCCACCACCAAGCCATCGGCCACTGCCATGGCGATTACGTCAGTCAGGTAATACTCGCCCTGGGCGTTGTTGTTCGACAGGCGGCCCATCCAGTCGGCGAGGCGCCCGGCCGGCAAGGCCAGAATGCCGGTGTTGCCTTCCTTGATCGCTTTCTGCGCGTCGTTGGCGTCCTTGTGCTCAACGATGGCAGTTACCTTGCCCTGCTCGTCACGCACAATCCGGCCATAGCCGGTCGGATCGTCGAGGGTGACTGTCAGAAGCCCCAGCTGCTGATCGTTGGCTTTGGCCAACAGACGCTGCAGGGTCTCCACTTCGATCAACGGCACGTCGCCGTACAACACCAGCACGGTGTCAGCGGTCAGCGCTGGCAGTGCCTGGGCAACAGCATGACCGGTACCCAGCTGTTTGTCCTGCATGACGAAATTCAGGTCGTCAGCAGCCAGCCGCTCGCGAACCAGCTCGGCACCATGGCCAATGACCACGTGAATACCTTGCGGCTGAAGTTGGCGCGCGCTGTGGATAACATGGCCGAGCATGGAATTGCCAGCCACCGGGTGCAACACTTTGGGCAGCGCCGAGCGCATGCGGGTGCCTTGGCCGGCGGCGAGAATAACGATATCGAGTGACATTACTGGCTACCAATCCTGGGCGGTCAGTGAAAGACCGGGGGAGAAAACAGAAAAAGAAAAAGGGTAGCCGAGGCTACCCTTTTACTCAATCGCAACAGAAGTTATCAGCCGTGGCCGATTACTTGCCTTTGCGCATTTGCTGGACGGTACGCAGCTGGGCTGCGGCCTCGGCCAGACGTGCGGCGGCGGCGCCGTAGTCGAAGTCCGCGCCTTTCAGATTCAGGGCGTTCTCGGCAGCCTTGAGGGCCTCCTGAGCCTGAGCTTCATCCAGGTCTGCAGCACGTTGCACGGTATCGGCAAGCACCTTGACCATGTTCGGCTGAACCTCGAGGAAACCACCAGAGATGTAGAACACCTCGTGTGCGCCACCCTGCTTGGTCAGCGTGATCGGACCAGGCTTGAGATTGGTGATCAGCGGCGCATGGCCTGGAGCGATACCAAGATCACCCAGGTTACCGTGCGCAACCACCATCTCGACCAGGCCGGAGAAGATCTCTCCTTCCGCGCTGACGATATCGCAATGGACTGTCATAGCCATCTGCTTGCCTCAACCTGATAGCGCCCCTTGCGGGGCGCAGGAATTACAGTTTCTTGGCTTTCTCGATCGCTTCGTCGATGCTGCCGACCATGTAGAACGCTTGTTCTGGCAGGTGGTCGTAGTCACCTTTGAGGATGCCGCTGAAGCCAGCGATGGTGTCTTTCAGGGAAACGTACTTGCCTGGCGAACCGGTGAAGACTTCTGCCACGAAGAACGGCTGCGACAGGAAGCGCTGGATCTTACGAGCGCGGGCTACCAGTTGCTTGTCGGCTTCGGACAGTTCGTCCATACCCAGGATCGCAATGATGTCCTTCAGCTCTTTGTAGCGCTGCAGAACATACTGAACGCCACGAGCGGTCTCGTAGTGCTCGTTGCCGATCACGTTCGGGTCCAGCTGGCGCGAAGTCGAGTCCAGTGGGTCGACCGCTGGGTAGATACCCAGGGAGGCGATGTCACGGGACAGAACGACGGTGGCGTCCAAGTGGGCGAAGGTGGTCGCTGGCGACGGGTCGGTCAAGTCGTCCGCAGGTACGTATACGGCCTGTACGGAGGTGATCGAACCTTCCTTGGTGGAGGTGATGCGCTCTTGCAGAACGCCCATCTCTTCAGCCAGGGTCGGCTGGTAACCTACTGCAGAAGGCATACGGCCCAGCAGTGCGGATACTTCGGTACCGGCCAGGGTGTAACGATAGATGTTGTCGACGAACAGCAGAACGTCGTTACCTTCGTCACGGAACTTCTCGGCCATGGTCAGGCCGGTCAGCGCTACACGCAGGCGGTTTCCTGGTGGCTCGTTCATCTGACCGTAGACCAGCGCTACCTTGTCGAGAACGTTGGAGTCCTTCATCTCGTGGTAGAAGTCGTTACCCTCACGAGTACGCTCACCCACACCAGCGAACACGGAGTAACCGCTGTGTTCCATGGCGATGTTACGGATCAGTTCCATCATGTTTACGGTCTTGCCGACACCGGCACCACCGAACAGACCAACTTTACCACCCTTGGCGAACGGGCAAACCAGGTCGATAACCTTGATGCCGGTTTCCAGCAGGTCGTTGCCGCCTGCCTGGTCAGCGAACGAAGGCGCTGGCTGGTGGATACCGCGACGCTCTTCTTCGCCGATCGGGCCGGCTTCGTCGATCGGGTTGCCCAGTACGTCCATGATACGGCCCAGGGTGGCCTTACCAACTGGAACGGAAATGGCAGCGCCGGTGTCAACGACATCCAGACCGCGCTTCAGGCCTTCGGTCGAGCCCATCGCAATGGTACGAACCACGCCGTCGCCCAGCTGCTGCTGAACTTCCAGGGTGGTTTCCGCGCCTTGTACTTTAAGCGCGTTGTATACACTCGGCACGACGTCACGTGGGAATTCCACGTCGATGACGGCGCCGATGATTTGAACGATACGTCCGCTACTCATAGCTGGATCCTCTGAATATGTGAACCGTTAAACCGCGGCAGCGCCGCCGACGATTTCCGAGATCTCCTGGGTGATCGCAGCCTGACGCGCCTTGTTGTAGATCAACTGAAGCTCTTTGATCAAATCACCGGCGTTGTCTGTGGCGTTCTTCATGGCGATCATCCGGGCCGCTTGTTCAGCAGCGTTGTTCTCGACCACCGCCTGGTAAACCTGCGACTCCACGTAGCGCACCATCAAGCCGTCCAGCAGCTCTTTTGCGTCGGGTTCGTACAGGTAGTCCCAGTGATGCTTGAGATCCTGATCCGGGGTTGCCACCAACGGTACCAATTGCTCGACCGTCGGCTTCTGGGTCATGGTATTGATGAACTTGTTCGAAACCACCGAGAGGCGATCGATACGGCCGTCCAGGTAGGCGTCCAGCATCACTTTGACGGAGCCGATCAGATCGTTGATCGATGGCTCTTCGCCCAAGTGGCTGATCGCTGCTACGACGTTGCCGCCAAAGATGCGGAAGAAAGTCGCACCCTTGCTGCCGATCACGCACAGGTCGATTTCCACGCCCTGTTCGCGGTTTGCGCTCATGTCCTTGACCAGGGCCTTGAACAGGTTGGTGTTCAAGCCACCGCACAGACCACGGTCACTGCTCACCACGATATAACCAGCGCGCTTTACAGGGCGCTCGATCATGAACGGGTGGCGGTATTCCGGGTTGGCGTTGGCCAGATGACCGATCACCTGGCGGATACGTTCCGCGTAAGGACGGCTAGCAGCCATGCGCATTTGTGCCTTGCGCATCTTGCTGACCGCCACTTTCTCCATGGCGCTGGTAATTTTTTGCGTGCTTTTGATGCTCGCAATCTTACTGCGAATCTCTTTTGCGCCTGCCATGTATCACCTATCAGGTTAGCAAGCGGGGGCCTGAGCCCCCGCTGCGGCTTACCAGGTCTGGGTGGCCTTGAACTTCTCGATACCGGCTTTCAGGCCTGCGTCGATTTCGTCGTTGAAGTCACCCTTCACGTTGATCTTCGCCATCAGTTCAGCGTGATCACGGTTGAAGAAGGCGATCAGAGCTTGCTCGAAGCTGCCGATCTTGGAGACTTCTACGTCGATCAGGAAGCCACGCTCAGCGGCGTACAGCGACAGAGCCATGTCCGCGATGGACATCGGCGCGTACTGCTTCTGCTTCATCAGCTCGGTAACGCGCTGACCATGCTCCAGCTGCTTGCGGGTCGCTTCGTCCAGATCGGACGCGAACTGGGCGAATGCAGCCAGTTCACGGTACTGAGCCAGAGCGGTACGAATACCACCGGACAGCTTCTTGATGATCTTGGTCTGAGCGGCACCACCTACGCGGGATACCGAAACACCGGCGTTAACTGCAGGGCGGATGCCCGAGTTGAACATGGCCGATTCCAGGAAGATCTGACCGTCGGTGATGGAAATCACGTTGGTCGGAACGAACGCAGAAACGTCGCCAGCCTGGGTTTCGATGATCGGCAGAGCGGTCAGGGAACCGGTTTTGCCAGTAACAGCACCGTTGGTGAACTTCTCGACGTACTCTTCCGAAACGCGCGATGCACGCTCCAGCAGACGGGAGTGGAGATAGAACACGTCGCCTGGGTATGCTTCGCGTCCTGGTGGACGGCGCAGCAGCAGGGAGATCTGACGGTAGGCAACGGCCTGCTTGGACAGGTCATCGTAAACGATCAGTGCGTCTTCACCGCGGTCGCGGAAGAACTCGCCCATGGTGCAACCGGCGTATGGCGCCAGGAATTGCAGTGCGGCGGATTCCGAAGCACTGGCAACAACCACGATGGTGTTGGCCAGGGCGCCGGTTTCTTCCAGCTTGCGAACGATGTTGGCAACGGTGGAACGCTTCTGGCCGACTGCAACATAAACACAGAAAATACCGGAGTCTTTCTGGTTGATGATGGCGTCGATGGCCATGGCGGTCTTGCCGATCTGACGGTCGCCAATGATCAGCTCA
This sequence comes from Pseudomonas sp. GD03862, assembly GCF_029840855.1. Taxonomy (NCBI): domain Bacteria; kingdom Pseudomonadati; phylum Pseudomonadota; class Gammaproteobacteria; order Pseudomonadales; family Pseudomonadaceae; genus Pseudomonas; species Pseudomonas sp. GD03862. The sequence continues at coordinate 57,646 of NZ_JAOCDI010000017.1, read as the reverse complement.
CGCTGGCCACGGCCGACAGGGATCATGGCGTCGACGGATTTGTAACCAGTCTGTACAGGCTGGTCTACCGACTTACGCCAGATCACGCCTGGAGCCACTTTCTCGACTGCGTCGGTCTGGGTGTTGCCCAGAGGACCTTTGCCGTCGATCGGGTTACCCAGTGCGTCAACGACGCGACCCAGCAGTTCCTTACCAACCGGAACTTCCAGGATGCGGCCGGTGCACTTGGCGCTCATGCCTTCGGCGAGGGTGTCATAGGCACCCAGGATCACTGCACCTACGGAGTCTTGCTCCAGGTTCAGGGCCATGCCGTAGACGCTGCCAGGGAACTCGATCATTTCGCCGTACATGACGTCGGCCAGACCGTGGATCCGCACGATACCGTCGGATACCGAAACGACGGTACCTTCGTTACGGGCTTGGGAGCTCACATCGAGGTTATCGATGCGGCCCTTGATGATTTCACTAATTTCGGAAGGATTGAGTTGCTGCATTGCTCTGCTGCCCCTTCAAACTCAAGATTTCAATGCTTCGGCCAGTTTCGCGATTTTGCCGCGAACAGAGCCATCGATTACCAGGTCACCGGCGCGGATGACGACGCCGCCAATCAGGCTGGCATCCTCCGACGCGTGCAGGCGCACTTCCTGGCCTAACCGTGCACTGAGAACCTTGGCGAGTTTGTCTTGCTGTTCTTGGTTCAACGCGAAGGCACTGGTGACTTCCACGTCCACGGATTTCTCTTGCTCGGCCTTGTACAGGTCGAACAGGGCGGCAATCTCCGGCAGAAGCAGGAGACGGTCGTTTTCCGCGGCAACATGAATGAAATTCTGTGCCTGTGCATTGAACTTGTCACCGCACACGTCAATGAACGTGGCGGCCTTTTCTGCGCTCGTCAGTCGCGGGGCCTTGAGCAGGCGCTGCATGGTGTCGTCTTGCGACACCGCAGCAGCCAGGCCGAGCATGGCTGACCAATTGGCCAGTTGCTGATGGGCCTGGGCATGCTCAAAGGCAGCCTTAGCGTAAGGTCGGGCCAACGTGGTCAGTTCTGCCATGATCGCCCTCGCTTAAATTTCAGCGGCCAGTTTGTTAACCAGCTCCGCATGCGCGTTTTGATCGATTGTGGCGCCAAGGATCTTTTCAGCACCACCAACGGCCAGAGCACCCACTTGGGCACGCAGAGCGTCTTTAGCGCTGTTCAGTTCCTGTTCGATCTCGGCCAGAGCCTGAGCCTTCACACGGTCAGCTTCGACGCGGGCCTGTTCACGGGCTTCCTCGACAAGCTGAGCAGCGCGTTTCTTGCTTTGCTCGATGATTTCGGCTGCTTGTGCTTTAGCTTCACGCAGTTGCTGACCCGCTTTCTCTTGGGCCAGCTCCAGGTCGCGAGCTGCGCGGTTGGCAGCGTCCAAGCCGTCGGCAATCTTCTTTTGGCGCTCTTGCAGAGCAGTGATGACCGGAGGCCATACATACTTCATGCAGAAGAGTACAAAAATCAGGAAAGCAACGGATTGGCCAATCAGGGTTGCATTAATGTTCACGCCAACACCTCGCTCGGTCTTAATTCATACAGCCATCAACTCGTGGTGACGAGTGATTAGCCGGCGATCTGACCAACGAACGGATTCGCGAAGGTGAAGAACAGAGCGATACCAACACCGATCATGGTTACGGCGTCGAGCAGACCGGCAACGATGAACATTTTGACCTGCAGCATCGGAACCATTTCTGGCTGACGAGCAGCGCCTTCCAGGAATTTGCCACCCAGCAGGCCGAAACCAATGGCGGTACCCAGAGCACCCAGGCCGATCAGCAGAGCAACAGCGATAGCGGTCAGACCAACTACAGTTTCCATCTTTCCTCCCGACTTTTACGTCGTATTGGTTAGGTTTTTAGTTTGAAGCGGTAAAACAAATCGTTTGGTACAGCATGCCCTTGCGGACTTTTTAAGCCCTCCCCCCGTACAGGCAGGGAAGGCTATCAGACACGCCAGGCGGTCTTAATGGTTATCTTCGTGAGCCATCGACAGGTAGACGATGGTCAGCATCATGAAGATGAAAGCTTGCAGGGTGATGATCAGGATGTGGAACACAGCCCACGCCCATTGCAGCACCACACCCAGGCCGCTGAGCCACAGCAGGCCGGAGCCGAACATTACAGCGATCAGGATGAACACCAGCTCGCCAGCATACATGTTGCCGAACAGACGCAGTGCCAGCGAGATCGGCTTGGCGATCAGGGTGACGAATTCCAGCAGGAAGTTGACCGGAATCAGCAGGATCTGCACAAAGATATTCTTGCTGCCAAACGGGTGCAGGGTCAGCTCACCGATGAAGCCGCCCAGTCCCTTGACCTTGATGCTGTAGAAGATGATCAGGGCGAAGACGCAGAAGGCCATGGCCAGGGTCGCGTTCGGGTCGGTGGTCGACACGGCGCGGAACGGAATGTGCGGGTCACCGGAAATCAGGATGGCCAGCTGAGGAATCCAGTCGACCGGTATCAGGTCGACGGCGTTCATCAGGAATACCCAGACGAAAATGGTCAGCGCCAGTGGTGCGATTACCGGGCTACGGCCGTGGAAGGAGTCCTTCACGCTGCCGTTGACGAAGTCGACCATCACCTCAACGAAGTTCTGCAGACCGCCAGGTTGGCCGGAAGTCGCCTTCTTGGCCGCCATGCGGAAGATCAACAGGAAGATCAGACCCAGCGCGACGGACCAACCCAGGGTGTCCAGGTGGAACGCCCAGAAGCCCATTGCCTTGGCTTCTGCAGCCGAATGGGCGAAGCCCCAGCTGCCGTCTGGTAGTTGACCGTAGGTCAGGTTCTGCAAGTGGTGCTGGATATAGCCCGAAGCGGTTTCTGCTGCCATGGTTGCCTCAAACGCCCTAAGGTCTCGAAAGTCTTTTATTCATCAGCAGGGGCGCGAACCAGCTGACCAAAAGGGTCAACACGAAGACGCCGAATACTGCTAGCGGCGCCAGTGGCTTCACTCCTGCAAAGGTCAGTGCAAAAAGCACTGCCGTCAAAATCATCTTGCCTGCCTCGCCAGCGTAAAACGACTTGACGATAGCTTGTGCCGCCCGAGCCCCGCTGAAGCGAAAAGCCTTCCAGGCGAAATACACATTGGGCAGCCAGGCAATCAAACCTCCGCAAAGGCCTGAATATCCACTGACCGACCCTTTCCACTGCCACAACACCAAGGTTGCCAGCAGCAGTACGACAAATTGAGCCAGCAGTACCGGAAAAACCGCCCAGCGATGGAAAGGCAGGCGGTTTGGCGTGCGTATTTCCATCACAACTGCTCCTCGGAAGTCGACCAACAAGTCAGCTATGACTTGGCATAATTTGTGCCGACAAAATGCGCGCAGAGTATAGGGGTGGATTAACCCCTATTCAACTCTTCGGTAGTGATTTCCGACTTCGCGCTACAACAGGAATTGTTTCAGCGGATGTGAGCGAGCACGCCTTGCAACTCATCAAGCGAGTTGTAGCGAATAACCAACTGGCCTTTGCCCTTGTTGCCATGACGGATCTGCACGGCCGAGCCCAGGCGCTCTGCGAGCCGCTGTTCAAGGCGTGCGATATCCGGATCAGGTTTGCTCGGTTCGACCGGATCAGGCTTGTCGCTGAGCCACTGACGGACCAGTGCCTCGGTTTGGCGCACGGTGAGGCCACGTGCGACAACATGACGCGCCCCCTCCTCCTGACGATTTTCTTCCAGGCCCAGCAATGCACGGGCGTGCCCCATCTCCAGGTCACCGTGGGCGAGCATGGTCTTGATCGCATCGGGCAAGGTGATGAGGCGCAGCAGGTTGGCCACGGTCACCCGCGACTTGCCCACAGCGTCAGCCACCTGCTGCTGGGTGAGCTCGAATTCCTGTTGCAGGCGCTGCAGGGCCATGGCCTCTTCCAGCGGGTTGAGGTCTTCGCGCTGGATGTTCTCGATCAATGCCATGGCGATGGCGGCTTCGTCGGGCACTTCGCGGACCATGGCCGGGATCGTGTCCAGGCCGGCCTGCTGGGTGGCGCGCCAACGGCGCTCACCGGCGATGATCTCGTATCGGTTGTCGCCAATCGGGCGTACCACGATCGGTTGCATCACACCATGGTTGCGAATCGAGTGCGCAAGCTCTTCCAGCGCCTCCGGGTCCATGTCCCGGCGAGGCTGGTACTTGCCGCGCTGGACCAGCTCGACCGGCAGGTGTTGCAGTTCTTTCTGGTCGATCTTTACAGCCTGCTCTTCGAGCGCGCTGACGGAAGGACCACTGAGCAGTGCATCCAACCCACGTCCGAGACCCCGTTTCTTGACGGCCATACGGATTCCTTAAGTTGTTTGTGCAGTGCGTGATGGACGGCGTTGACGGCGTACCAGTTCCCCAGCCAGGGCCAGGTACGCCAGTGCGCCCCGCGATTGCTTGTCGTAAGCAAGGGCTGGCATGCCGAAGCTGGGGGCCTCGGCCAAGCGAATGTTGCGCGGAATGACCGTGTCGTACAGCTGAGGGCCAAAGTGCTCCTTCAACTGCGCCGAAACATCGTTGTTCAGGCTCAGGCGCGGATCGTACATGGTCCGCAACAGGCCCTCGATCTTCAACTCCGGGTTCAACCGCGCGGCGATGCGCTTGATGTTATCCACAAGGTCGCTGAGACCTTCCAGTGCGTAATACTCGCACTGCATGGGGATAATCACGCCATCGGAAGCGACCAGAGCATTCAGCGTGAGCATCGACAGCGACGGCGGGCAGTCGATGAGGATGTAGTCGTAGTTATCGCGAATGGGTGCCAGGGCGTTGCGCAGACGGCTCTCCTTGACCTGCATTTCCAGCAGCACCACCTCAGCGGCGGTCAGATCACGGTTGGCCGGCAGCAACTGGAAGCCTCCGTGCTCGGAGTAGTGCATAGCCTGGGCCAAGTCGCACTCCCCGATCAGCAGGTCGTAGACCGAATGCTCGAGCTCGTGCTTGTCCACACCGCTGCCCATGGTGGCGTTGCCCTGCGGATCGAGGTCGATCAGCAGGACACGACGCTTGGTCGCAGCCAGCGAGGCGGCGAGATTGATACAGGTGGTTGTCTTGCCCACACCACCTTTCTGGTTCGCGATTGCGAATACCTTAGCCATTGTTGCGAGTGTTCCCAGTCATGCCTTGCGGCGCAGTATCAGCAGATGGCGCTGGCCCTGGCAACCCGGAACGGTCAGGGCCTGTTCGCTTTCCACTGTGAAGTCTGCGGGCAATGCTACCAGTTCATCGGCAGGATGCAGCCCCTTCATTGCAAGCCATTGCGTCCCGGTGTCGCCCAAGTGGCGGGTCCAGTTGGTGAAGTTCTCCATGCTGCTGAAAGCGCGGGAGATGATTCCGTCGAACGGTTGTGCCGGCTGGAAGGCCTCGACCCGGCTGTGGATAACCGTGAGGTTGTCCAGCCTGAGTTCCATTTTCACCTGTGTCAGGAAACGGGTTTTCTTGCCATTGGCGTCCAGCACGGTGACGCGCTTGTGTGGATGCAGGATAGCCAACGGGATGCCGGGCATGCCACCGCCGCTGCCGACATCCAGCCAGTTATCACGGTCGTTGTGGATAAAAGACATGACGCTAAGGCTGTCGAGCAGGTGACGCGAAACCATCTCGTCCGGGTCGCGCACAGCAGTCAGGTTGTAGGCTTTGTTCCATTTGATCAACAGAGCCAGGTAGCCAAGCAGCTTCTCGTGCTGCTCGGCAGTCAGCTCGACACCAAGCTGGCGCGCACCTGTGGACAACTCTTCAGCGTGTTGAGGGGTGACCAGGGAACTCAAGCGCTTTGCTCCAATTCGCGGCCAGCGCCGCGTTTTTTCAAGTGAATCAGCAACAGGGAAATCGCCGCCGGGGTCACGCCCGGGATACGCGAAGCCTGGCCCAGCGTCTGCGGACGGGTCTGGCTCAGCTTGCCCTGTATCTCCTTGGACAGGCCGGAAATCGTCGTGTAGTCGATATCCACAGGCAGGCGTGTGTCTTCGCTGGCGCGCAGTCGGGCAATTTCATCCTGCTGGCGGTCGATGTAGCCGGCGTACTTGGTGCGGATCTCGACCTGCTCGGCAACCTGTGGATCGATTACGTCACCGCCAGTCGCTTCGATCAGGCCGGCGTAGTCGATTTCGGGGCGCGCCAGCAGGTTGAGCAGGCTGTACTCGTGGCTCAGCGGAGTGCCGAACTTATCCACAATGGCCTGGCCTTGCTCGGTATTCGGCCGAACCCAGGTCGATTTCAGGCGCTGTTCCTCACGCTCGATACCGTCGCGCTTGGCGCAGAACGCGGCCCAGCGCTGGTCATCGATCAGGCCCAGTTCACGGCCCTTTTCGGTCAGGCGCAGGTCGGCGTTGTCTTCGCGCAGTATCAGCCGGTACTCGGCACGCGAGGTAAACATGCGGTACGGCTCCTGGGTACCCAAGGTAATCAGGTCGTCCACCAGTACGCCGATGTATGCCTCGTCGCGGCGCGGGCACCAGCTGTCACGGCCCTGCGCCCGCAGTGCGGCGTTAGTCCCGGCCAGCAGGCCCTGGGCGCCGGCTTCTTCGTACCCGGTGGTGCCGTTGATCTGCCCGGCGAAGAACAGGCCGCCGATGACTTTCGTCTCGAGGCTGTACTTGAGGTCGCGGGGATCGAAGTAGTCGTACTCGATGGCATAGCCCGGGCGCACGATGTGGGCGTTTTCCATGCCACGGATGGAACGCACGAGCTCCAACTGCACGTCGAACGGCAACGAAGTGGAAATACCGTTGGGATACAACTCATGGGTGTTCAAGCCTTCCGGCTCGATGAACACCTGGTGGCTTTCCTTGTCGGCAAAGCGGTGGATCTTGTCTTCGATCGACGGACAGTAGCGCGGACCGACACCTTCGATCACGCCCGAGTACATCGGTGAACGGTCGAGGTTCGAGGCAATGATCTCGTGGGTGCGCGCATTGGTGTGGGTTATCCAGCAGCTCACCTGACGCGGGTGCATTTCGGCATTGCCCATGAACGACATCACCGGGATCGGCGTATCCCCTGGCTGTTCGGTCATTACCGAGAAGTCCACCGAGCGGCCGTCAATGCGTGGCGGGGTACCGGTTTTCAGGCGGCCGACGCGCAGCGGCAGTTCACGCATGCGGTGGGCCAGGGCAATCGAAGGTGGATCACCGGCGCGACCACCGGAATGGTTTTGCAGACCAATGTGGATAAGGCCGCCGAGGAAGGTACCGGTAGTCAGCACCACAGATTCGGCAAAGAAACGCAGGCCCATCTGGGTCACCACGCCTTTGACCTGGTCCTGCTCGACGATCAGGTCGTCGCAGGACTGCTGGAATATCCACAGGTTTGGCTGGTTTTCCAGGATTTCACGTACCACTGCCTTGTAGATGGCGCGGTCGGCTTGTGCACGGGTGGCACGTACGGCCGGGCCCTTGCGGTTGTTCAGAACGCGGAACTGGATGCCGCTCTTGTCGGTGGCCAGCGCCATGGCGCCGCCGAGCGCATCGATCTCTTTGACCAGATGGCTTTTGCCAATACCGCCGATGGCGGGGTTGCAGCTCATGTGACCGAGGGTTTCCACGTTATGGGTCAGCAGCAGGGTTTTCACACCCATGCGTGCAGACGCAAGCGCAGCCTCGGTACCGGCATGGCCGCCGCCGATGACGATCACGTCAAAACGGGAAGGGAAATCCACCACGCACCTCGTGCCTGTTTTTGCGAATAGAGAAGGTAAGCGGACAAGTATAGGGACTTCACCCCCAGTAAAGAAACCGTCTGAGCAAATTTTGACCAGTCTGTGGATGAGTGGCAAACAACAGAAATCAGAGAGAAGAAATTTAAAAAGCTTTGTTTTTATGTTTATTCTTATGCACAGCGACTTCTGTGGATAAAGTCCTGCATCCCAATAATGGCGCTATGTAGAGAGAAATTAAACCCTGTGTCTGGAGTGCCATGAGGGCTCTGGATAACGTCATTTAGCCTGTGGATTAAATGGCTGTTTACCCACAGGCGGGTTTTTCCTCAGAAAAAAGCCCGCTTATCAACTGAGCTGAAGGCGACTTTTCCACAGGGCTCCTGAGCACAGTTTTTAGGCCGAGCATGGAAAATTCATCGCGCTAGCAACCAGGCATGGTCGGTTTGGAGCGGTCAAGCTCGCGAAAGGGTCGGTACATCCGCCGACATTCCGTGCTTGTAAGGGCTTCTTCGCGAGTCCACCCGCTCCCACAGGTGCTTGGGTCAGCGGCCTGCATTCATCTTCTGCAACGAATTTCAGGCAAAAAAAAGCCGCTCCCTAAGGAGCGGCGCTTGGCCTTGCGTGGCTGTGGATTACTTGCCGATGCAGAAGCTGGAGAAAATCCGCCCAAGCAGGTCATCCGAGCTGAATGCTCCTGTGATCTCCCCCAGCGCATGCTGTGCCTGCCGTAAGTCCTCAGCCAGAAGCTCTCCCGCGCCCGCCAAGGTCAATTGAGCACGGCCGTGCTCCAGGTGCTCGCTGGCCTGGCGCAAGGCATCCAGATGGCGCCGGCGGGCGCTGAAGCCACTCTCTGCAGTCTGCTCATAACCCATACAGCCTTTCAGATGGTCGCGGAGCAGTTGCAGCCCTGTGTCGTCGCCCTTGGCGCTCAGGGTAATGGTCACATGGCCGTCAGCGCACTGTTCCAGCGCTACCCGCTCACCACTCAGGTCGGCCTTGTTGCGAATCAGCGTGACCTTGGCCGGGTCCGGCCGCTGAGCCAGAAACTCAGGCCACAAAGCGAACGGGTCGCTGGCCTCGGGCGCAGTGGAGTCGACTACCAGCAGAACGCGGTCTGCCTCGCCAATGGCCTTCAGGGCGCGTTCCACACCGATCTTTTCCACATGGTCATCGGTATCGCGCAAGCCAGCAGTATCGACAACGTGCAGCGGCATGCCGTCGATGTGGATATGTTCGCGCAGGATATCCCGCGTGGTGCCGGCGATGTCAGTGACGATGGCAGCTTCCCGCCCGGCCAGCTGGTTCAGCAAGCTCGATTTACCGGCATTCGGCCGGCCGGCAATGACTACCGTCATGCCGTCACGCAGCAAGGCGCCCTGCCCGGCCTCGCGCTGCACAGTGGATAACTCGCTGCGCACGGCATCAAGCATCGACAGCACGTGGCCATCGGCGAGGAAGTCGATCTCTTCTTCAGGAAAATCGATTGCCGCCTCGACGTAAATACGCAAGGCAATCAACGCCTCGGTGAGGCTGTGCACACGCCTGGAGAATTCCCCTTGCAGCGAGCGCAGGGCGTTGCGCGCTGCCTGGCTGGAACTGGCTTCGATCAGGTCGGCGATGGCTTCAGCCTGCGCCAGGTCGAGCTTGTCGTTGAGGAAGGCGCGCTCGCTGAACTCGCCCGGGCGGGCCAGACGACAGCCGACTTGTACACAGCGCTGCAGCAGCATGTCCAAGACCACAGGGCCACCGTGTCCCTGCAGTTCCAGCACGTCTTCGCCAGTGAACGAATTAGGCCCTGGGAAGAACAGAGCAATCCCTTCGTCCAGCACCAGCCCTTCATCGTCGCGGAACGGACCGTAATGGGCATGCCGCGGGGTCAGGGTGCGGCCGGTGATCAACAGGCCGGCCTTGGCAGCCAGAGGGCCGGACAACCTGACAATTCCCACACCGCCCCGGCCCTGGGCCGTGGCGATGGCGGCGATGGTTTCACGCACAGTGTTCATGCTCGAAAGCCTCTACGACAAAAACGACAGATAGCAAAAACGCCCCACTAGGGGGCGTTTTTTATTCACAGGCTAGCGTATTAGCCCGTCAAGCAGCAGCTTTTTTGGTAGCTGCTTCGATACGGCGAGTGATGTACCACTGCTGCGAAATCGACAGGCAGTTGTTCACAACCCAGTACAGCACCAGACCGGCAGGGAACCACAGGAAGAAGAAGGTGAAGATGATTGGCATCATTTTCATCACCTTGGCCTGCATCGGATCCGGCGGAGTCGGGTTCAGGCGCTGCTGGATGAACATGGTGGCGCCCATGATGATCGGCAGGATGAAGAACGGATCCTTGATCGACAGGTCGGTAATCCACAGGATCCATGGGGCCTGGCGCATTTCCACGCTTTCCAGCAATACCCAGTACAGGGCCAGGAATACCGGCATCTGCACCAGGATCGGCAGGCAGCCACCCAGTGGGTTGATCTTCTCTTTCTTGTAAAGCTCCATCATCGCCTGGGACATCTTCTGGCGATCGTCACCGAAGCGTTCCTTGAGTGCGGCGAGCTTAGGTGCAACGGCACGCATACGCGCCATGGAGCGGTAGCTGGCAGCCGACAGCGGGAAGAACAGGCCTTTGATCAACATGGTCAGCACGATGATCGACCAGCCCCAGTTACCCAGCAGGCTGTGGATATGTTGCAGCAGCCAGAAGATCGGCTGGGCGATGAACCACAGGAAGCCGTAGTCGACGGTCAATTCCAGGCCTGGGGACAACTCTTTCAGCTTGGACTGGATCTTCGGGCCGGCGTACAGCAGGGCACTGGTTTCGACCTTGCCGCCAGCCGGTACGCTGATAACCGGGCCGGTGTAGCCGATGATGTAGTTGCCCTGACTATCCTTGCGGGTCTGGACAACGTTGTTGTCCGACTTGGCCGGAATCCAGGCGGTCACGAAGTAGTGCTGCAGCCAGGCAACCCAGCCGCCGGACACATTTTCTTTCAAACTACCTTTGTCGATGTCCTTCATCGAGACCTTTTTGTAAGGCTCAGAAGCTGTCCACAGGGCAGCACCCAGGTAGGTAGCGGTGCCGGTGGCAGTACTGGAGGACGGATCGCCGCTGGCATCACGCTTGAGCTGGGCAAACATGTTGCCGTTCCAGGCCTGGCCGCTCTGGTTGTCGATCAGGTAGCTGACATTCAGGTCGTACTCACCGCGCTTGAAGCTGAAACGCTTGATGTAGTTGACACCGTTGTCACTGAACTTCAGGTCTACCACCAGTTGTTCCTGGCCATCGGCCAGCTGGTAGCTCTTCTGTTCGGCGGCATACAGGGGACGGCCGCTGGCGCGGGCATCCGGGCCGTCGGTACCGGTCAGACCGCTTTGTGCCAGGTAAACACGCTCACCACCGTTGTCGAACAGCTGGAATGGAATGTTCGGGTGGTCTTGACGGCGTGGGTACTTCGGCAGGTTCAGCTGGACGATGTCACCACCGACCGGATCGATAGCCAGTTCCAGAACGTCGGTCTTGACTCGGATCAGGTCCTTGCTGAGTGCGACCGGTGCCAGTTCGGCAGGGCTCGATTCGGCGTTGGCGCTCGGTACATCGGCGCTGGCACCGTTGTTACCGGCCGGCACGCCATCGGGCAAGCCCGGAGCAACAGTGCTGGCAGCAGTATTCTGAGTCGGCAGGGCAGCCTGGCCGTAGTCATCGTTCCACTTCAGGACCATGACGTAGGACACGACTGCCAGCGCGGCGATCAGGATCGTGCGTTTAATATCCATGATTACTCGGCTATCGAAGAAGTTCGGGAGGAAGGAGCGGGTGGAACGGGGTCGAAACCGCCGTCATTCCACGGATGACAACGCCCCAGGCGACGAACGGCCAGCCACCCACCACGCCAGATGCCATGGTTTTCGATGGCTTCATACGCGTAACAGGAGCAACTGGGGAAAAACCGACAGTGATTGGCCATCAGAGGACTAATGGCATAACGGTAAAACTGGATCGGAACGAGTGCCAGTTTACGCATCTTGGCTGTCTACCCCTGCGGAATTGGCGGTGACTGCTGGTGTCGGCCGGCTGCGCGCCAGGCGTTTCCAGAGCTTGCCAAAGTGTTGGTGCAATTCCGGGTTTTCTATCTCACCCAATCCCTTGCGCGCGACGATCACGATGTCCAGACCGGCAAGCAATTGCTGGTTCAGACGAAAGGAATCGCGCATCAAGCGCTTGAGGCGGTTGCGTTGAACGGCGAGCTTGACACTCTTCTTGCCGATTACCAAGCCAAGGCGTGGGTGATCGAGACCGTTCTCGCGAGCAAGGATCAGCAGGTTTTTCCCTGGAACCTTGCCGGTTGGGGAGTCGAAGACCGCTTTGAAATGCCGGGGTGTAAGCAGTCGCTTTTCCCGACTGAAGTCCTGACTCACCACCTGTGCCGAAAAATCAAATGGCCAGACGCTTACGGCCTTTGGCACGACGACGCGACAGAACAGCACGGCCGTTCTTGGTAGCCATACGGGCACGGAAACCGTGGGTGCGGGCGCGCTTGATGGTGCTTGGTTGGAAAGTACGTTTCATGGCGTGTTACCTGGTTTGTCGACGACGGGCCGGGATGGCCCCCTTTTTAAGAGACCGGCGATTCTAGAGAAAGCAAGCCCATAGGTCAATTTCCAACCAGTCTTTCCATATAGAGCATGTGATGGACGGTGCCTGTTGATCAGTGCCCAAGGGGTGCTTGATCGGACACACGGATCAGGGACAACATGAAAAAAAAGAAGAGACATATAAAAAGCTTTTTTGAAGAACTTATAACTCTTAAGTGGATAACCTTCTGTGGATAACCTGCGCTGGCCCATGAATTACGGGGTGTACAGAGTTTTACAACTTTGTTCTGATCCCGTGCTGCGCTTGTTCCCATCGTGAGCGAAAGCTGTGGATGAAAACACCTGTTATCCACAGAGGAGTTATCAACAGGCTAAGGGGTGGGGTTGTGCATAGCCCTCATGGTCGTTTATCCACAGGGCTTATTCACAGAGGCGAAAAGCCGTTTTGGTCGATAAATGGCTGTTTTGTCGTGGTTCCTAACGTGTCCACATGTGGATAACTGAACGCTCGACCGGTACAATGGCGGTTTGTTTTTGCCTCATCCGGCTTTCAAACTCAGGGGATATCCGTGTCAGTGGAACTTTGGCAGCAGTGCGTGGAGCTTCTGCGCGATGAACTGCCTGCCCAGCAATTCAACACCTGGATCCGTCCGCTACAGGTCGAAGCCGAAGGCGACGAGTTGCGCGTCTATGCGCCTAACCGTTTCGTTCTCGATTGGGTCAATGAAAAGTACCTGGGTCGCTTGCTCGAGCTGTTGGGTGAGAACGGTAGCGGCATTGCACCAGCCCTTTCCTTATTAATAGGTAGCCGTCGCAGCTCGGCCCCAAGGGCTGCGCCCAACGCGCCGGTCAGCGCTGCCGTTGCGGCTTCGCTGGCGCAGACTCAGGCACACAAGACGGCCCCGGCCGCAGCGGTTGAACCCGTTGCCGTGGCTGCAGCCGAGCCTGTACTGGTCGAGACGTCTTCGCGTGACAGCTTTGATGCCATGGCCGAGCCCGCTGCGGCGCCGCCCAGTGGTGGTGGCCGGGCTGAACAACGCACCGTGCAGGTTGAAGGTGCGCTCAAGCACACCAGTTACCTGAACCGGACCTTTACCTTTGACACCTTCGTCGAAGGTAAGTCGAACCAGCTCGCCCGCGCGGCTGCCTGGCAGGTTGCGGACAACCCTAAGCATGGCTACAACCCACTGTTCCTTTATGGCGGTGTGGGTTTGGGTAAAACCCACCTTATGCATGCTGTGGGTAACCATCTGCTGAAGAAAAATCCGAACGCCAAGGTGGTGTACCTGCATTCGGAGCGTTTCGTCGCGGACATGGTTAAAGCGCTGCAACTCAATGCCATCAACGAATTCAAGCGCTTCTACCGCTCGGTGGACGCGTTGTTGATCGACGATATCCAGTTCTTCGCTCGCAAAGAGCGCTCGCAGGAAGAGTTTTTCCACACCTTCAACGCCTTGCTTGAGGGCGGCCAGCAGGTAATCCTTACCTCTGACCGCTATCCCAAGGAAATCGAAGGCCTGGAAGAGCGTCTGAAGTCGCGCTTTGGTTGGGGCCTGACGGTGGCTGTCGAGCCACCAGAGCTGGAGACCCGCGTAGCGATTCTGATGAAGAAGGCCGACCAGGCCAAAGTCGAGCTCCCGCATGACGCAGCCTTTTTCATCGCTCAGCGCATCCGGTCCAACGTCCGTGAGCTGGAAGGTGCACTGAAGCGGGTTATCGCTCACTCGCACTTCATGGGGCGTGACATCACCATCGAGCTGATTCGTGAATCGCTCAAGGATCTGTTGGCGCTGCAAGACAAACTGGTCAGTGTGGATAACATTCAGCGTACCGTCGCTGAGTACTACAAGATCAAGATCTCCGATCTGTTGTCCAAGCGTCGTTCGCGTTCTGTCGCGCGCCCGCGTCAGGTAGCCATGGCCCTGTCCAAGGAGTTGACCAACCACAGTCTGCCGGAAATCGGCGACATGTTCGGTGGTCGCGACCATACGACCGTGCTGCACGCCTGCCGCAAAATCAATGAACTGAAGGAATCCGACGCGGACATCCGCGAGGACTACAAGAACCTGCTGCGGACGCTGACGACCTGATGGCCGTCTGCGCAGCTAATTGAAGGCAAGGGACTAGACCATGCATTTCACCATTCAACGCGAAGCCCTGTTGAAACCCCTGCAACTGGTCGCCGGTGTCGTCGAGCGCCGTCAGACCTTGCCGGTCCTGTCCAACGTATTGCTGGTCGTACAAGGCCAGCAACTGTCGTTGACCGGTACCGACCTGGAAGTCGAGCTGGTAGGCCGCGTGCAACTGGAAGAGCCGGCCGAGCCTGGCGAGATCACTGTTCCTGCGCGCAAGCTGATGGACATCTGCAAAAGCCTGCCTAACGACGCCCTGATCGATATCAAGGTCGATGAGCAGAAATTGTTGGTAAAGGCCGGCCGCAGCCGCTTCACCCTGTCGACCCTGCCTGCCAATGACTTCCCGACTGTGGAAGAAGGCCCGGGTTCGCTGACCTGCAACCTGGAGCAGAGCAAGCTGCGCCGCCTGATCGAGCGAACCAGCTTCGCCATGGCCCAGCAGGATGTGCGCTATTACCTCAACGGCATGCTGCTTGAGGTTTCCCGCAACACGTTGCGCGCTGTATCCACCGACGGTCACCGCCTGGCGCTTTGCTCGATGAGCGCGCCGATCGAGCAGGAAGATCGACACCAGGTCATCGTGCCGCGTAAAGGTATCCTGGAGTTGGCGCGCCTGCTGACCGATCCTGAAGGCATGGTCAGCATCGTGCTGGGTCAGCATCACATCCGCGCCACTACTGGCGAGTTCACCTTTACCTCCAAGCTGGTGGACGGCAAATTCCCGGACTACGAGCGCGTACTGCCCAAAGGCGGTGACAAGCTGGTCGTCGGAGACCGCCAGGCGCTGCGTGAAGCCTTCAGCCGTACTGCGATTCTTTCCAACGAAAAGTACCGCGGTATTCGCCTGCAGCTGGCTGCCGGTCAACTGAAGATCCAGGCTAACAACCCCGAGCAGGAAGAAGCTGAAGAAGAAATCAGCGTGGACTACGACGGTAGCTCGCTGGAGATCGGTTTCAACGTCAGCTATTTGCTGGACGTGCTGGGCGTGATGACTACTGAGCAAGTTCGTCTGATCTTGTCCGATTCAAACAGCAGTGCGCTGCTGCAGGAAGCTGGCAATGACGATTCTTCCTACGTTGTCATGCCGATGCGCCTGTAACCTGTAGCAGGCGAAATGTCCCTTCGACGTATCATGGTCACCGCGGTGCGCAACTTGCACCCGGTGACACTCTTACCCTCCCCCCGCATCAACATCCTTTACGGCGCCAACGGCAGCGGCAAGACCAGCGTGCTCGAAGCCGTGCATTTGCTCGGCCTGGCCCGTTCATTTCGCAGCACCCGCCTGAATCCGGTTATTCAGTACGAACAGGCTGCCTGTACTGTGTTCGGCGAGGTTCAGCTGACGGAGGGTGGTACGAGCAACCTGGGTGTGTCCCGTGAGCGACAAGGGGAGTTTACTATTCGCATTGATGGGCAGAATGCGCGCAGCGCCGCGCAATTGGCTGAGTTACTGCCGCTTCAGCTTATCAACCCAGACAGTTTCCGGCTGCTGGAAGGTGCCCCAAAAATACGCCGCCAGTTTCTGGACTGGGGGGTGTTCCACGTGGAACCTCGTTTTCTGCCAGCCTGGCAACGCCTTCAGAAGGCGCTGCGGCAGCGGAACTCATGGTTGCGTCATGGTACACTTGACCCAGCTTCGCAAGCCGCCTGGGACCGGGAATTGTGCCTGGCTAGCGCGGAAATAGATGAATACCGTCGCAACTACATCAAGGCCTTGAAGCCCGTCTTCGAGCGAACCCTGAGCGAACTGGTCGAGCTGGACGGGTTGACCCTGAGCTACTACCGAGGCTGGGACAAGGACCGGGAACTGCAAGAAGTGCTCGCCTCCTCCCTCCTTCGCGATCAGCAGATGGGCCATACCCAAGCCGGTCCGCAGCGTGCTGATCTGCGTTTGCGGTTGGCTGGCAACAATGCAGCCGACATCCTGTCGCGTGGTCAGCAAAAGTTGGTGGTATGCGCATTGCGCATTGCCCAAGGCCACCTCGTTAGTCAGGCTCGCCGCGGTCACTGTATTTATCTCGTGGATGACTTGCCGTCCGAACTGGATGACCAGCATCGCCGCGCACTGTGCCGCTTGCTTGAAGAATTACGCTGCCAGGTGTTCATCACCTGTGTAGATCACGAATTACTGAGGGAAGGCTGGCAGACGGAAACGCCAGTTGCTTTGTTCCACGTGGAACAAGGCCGTATCACCCAGACCCACGACCATCGGGAGTGAAGGCATGAGCGAAAATCAAACGTACGACTCCTCCAGCATCAAGGTGCTGAAAGGTTTGGATGCCGTACGCAAGCGTCCCGGCATGTACATTGGCGACACCGATGATGGTAGTGGCCTGCACCACATGGTCTTCGAGGTGGTCGACAACTCGATCGACGAAGCCCTCGCCGGTCACTGCGATGACATCACTGTCATCATCCACCCGGACGAATCTATCAGTGTGCGCGACAACGGTCGCGGCATTCCGGTCGATGTGCATAAGGAAGAAGGCGTTTCCGCAGCCGAGGTCATCATGACTGTGCTGCACGCCGGCGGTAAGTTCGACGACAACTCTTACAAAGTATCCGGCGGTCTGCACGGTGTAGGTGTGTCGGTTGTGAACGCCCTGTCCGAGAAGCTGGTTCTGACCGTTCGCCGTAGCGGCAAGATCTGGGAACAGACTTACGTTCACGGTGTTCCACAAGCGCCCATGGCGGTTGTTGGTGACAGTGAAACCACGGGTACCCACATCCACTTCAAGCCATCGGCTGAAACCTTCAAGAACATTCACTTCAGCTGGGACATCCTGGCCAAGCGCATCCGCGAGCTGTCGTTCCTTAACTCGGGCGTTGGCATTCTGCTGAAGGATGAGCGCAGCGGTAAGGAAGAGTTCTTCAAGTACGAAGGCGGTCTGCGTGCGTTTGTCGAGTACTTGAACACCAACAAGACGCCGGTCAACTCCCAGGTGTTCCACTTCAACGTTCAGCGTGACGATGGCGTGGGTGTTGAAGTCGCCCTGCAATGGAACGACAGCTTCAACGAAAACCTGCTGTGCTTTACCAACAATATTCCGCAGCGTGATGGCGGTACCCACCTGGTGGGTTTCCGTTCCTCGCTGACCCGTAGCCTTAACAGCTACATCGAGCAGGAAGGCCTGGCCAAGAAGAACAAGGTGGCAACCACTGGCGACGACGCCCGTGAAGGCCTGACCGCAATCATCTCGGTGAAGGTACCGGACCCGAAGTTCAGCTCGCAGACCAAGGACAAGCTGGTCTCCTCGGAGGTGAAAACCGCCGTGGAACAGGAGATGAACAAGTACTTCGCCGATTTCCTCTTGGAAAACCCGAACGAGGCGAAGGCCGTCGTTGGCAAGATGATCGACGCGGCTCGCGCCCGTGAAGCCGCCCGTAAAGCCCGTGAAATGACCCGCCGTAAAGGTGCGCTGGATATCGCGGGTCTGCCGGGCAAACTGGCCGACTGCCAAGAGAAGGATCCTGCTCTCTCCGAACTGTATCTGGTGGAGGGTGACTCTGCGGGTGGCTCGGCCAAGCAAGGCCGCAACCGTCGTACCCAGGCGATCTTGCCGCTGAAGGGTAAAATCCTCAACGTCGAGAAAGCGCGCTTCGACAAGATGATTTCGTCCCAGGAAGTGGGCACGCTGATCACTGCGCTGGGCTGTGGCATCGGCCGCGAAGAGTACAACATCGAGAAACTGCGTTATCACAACATCATCATCATGACCGATGCTGACGTTGACGGTTCGCACATCCGTACGCTGCTGCTGACCTTCTTCTTCCGTCAGCTGCCGGAGCTGGTCGAGCGTGGTTACATCTATATTGCCCAGCCGCCGCTGTACAAGGTGAAACGAGGCAAGCAGGAGCAGTACATCAAGGACGATGAGGCCATGGAAGAGTACATGACCCAGTCGGCTCTGGAAGATGCCAGCCTGCACCTGGACGAATCGGCGCCAGCAGTTTCCGGTGTGCAGCTGGAAGCGCTGGTGAATGAGTTCCGTAGTGTCATGAAGACTCTCAAGCGCCTGTCGCGCTTGTACCCCGAAGAGCTGACTGAGCACTTTGTCTACCTGCCTGAGGTGACCCTGGAGCAGTTGGGTGACCACGCAGTGATGCAGGCCTGGCTGGCCCAGTTCCAGGCGCGTCTGAACTCCAGCCAGAAGTCTGGCCTGGCTTACAACGCCAGCCTGCGTGAAGACAAAGAGCGCAACGTATGGCTGCCTGAAGTGGAAATTACCTCTCACGGTCTGGCCAGCTATATCACCTTCAACCGCGATTTCTTCGGCAGCAATGACTACCGTACCGTAGTCAACATTGGTGCCAAGCTTTCGAGCCTGTTGGGTGAAGGTGCGTACGTGCAGCGCGGTGAACGCCGCAAGGCAATCGTCGAGTTCAAAGAGGGCCTGGATTGGCTGATGAACGAGACCACCAAGCGCCATACGATTCAGCGATACAAAGGGCTGGGTGAGATGAACCCGGACCAGCTGTGGGAAACCACCATGGACCCGACCGTTCGCCGTATGCTCAAGGTCACTATCGAAGATGCCATCGCCGCTGACCAGATCTTCAACACCCTGATGGGTGATGCGGTCGAGCCGCGTCGTGACTTCATCGAAAGTAACGCGCTGTCGGTGTCGAACCTGGACTTCTGATCAGGTGTAATTCGCCAGACACTAAGAAGCCCGCTGATGCGGGCTTTTTAGTGCCTGCAAACAATCAGTAGCCGGTGAGAATGTTCACGATCACACCGCTGGCAATGGCCACCAGCACATAGTCGCCATTCACATACAGCCAACGATGATCACGAGGTGGCGCATACAGGTGGCGCGCTTTCCAGTCAGTTACCCAGTAACGGTCCCCACGGTAATGTGGATCAACGGCATGACCACGCTGCCACTGCTTATGAGGTATCGGCATGCCTTGTTGTGGGCGGAAGTTTGGATCACGGTAAGCAGGTCCGCGGCCATTGTCATGTCGGCCCTGGTGCTGTGGTTGACCATGTGGCGGGTTGCCTTGGTGCGATGGGCCGCCATCATGCCGATCAGGCGGGCCCGGTTGCGCGAAGCTTGCCAGCGGTGTGCTGAGCATGAGCGCGGCGCAGATCACGGTTAGGGCTTTCTTCATTTGATGCGGTCCTCTGCCTGTTAATCGCCTGGCAGGTATTGAGTGCCAGGTTCGGTTAACTGATCAGACCACGATTTTTCCCTTTCAATGTCAGGGCGCAGGTAAAGGTCCGGTAAAGTCTGGCGTTCTTTCAGTTCAGCCCGAGCGCTTTCAAGCGGCGATACAGCGTGCGTTCACTCATGCCAAGATGACTGGCCAGTTCACTGCGCGAGCCTTTGAACTGCTCCAGCGCCTGCGCCAGCTCACCCAAGTCATTGCGACGGCCGCTTCCTTTAGCCGCGCCAGTCAGCCCAGTGTCTTCCGGTAAATGCTCCGGTCTGATTACTCCGTCATCGGCAAACAAACGCGCGCGTTCCAGAATGTTGCGCAGCTCGCGGATATTGCCCGGAAACGGATGCAACGCAAGTTGCTGCAAGGCGTCTTCACTCAGCCTGGGCGTCGGCTGGCCGGCCATGCGCTGCAGCAGGCTCTGTGCGAGCAGCGGCAGATCTTCCACCCGTTCGCGCAATGCAGGCAGACGAATCGGGAAGCCGCTGATGCGGTAATACAGGTCTTCCCGGAAGGAGCCATCCGCGACCATTTGTTTAAGTGGTTTATGGGTGGCCGATATCAGGCGGAAATCCGAATGCACAGTGCGCAGGCTGCCCACGGGACGGAAACTCCCGGACTCTATCAGGCGCAGCAACTTCACCTGCATCGCCAGCGGCACTTCACCAATTTCATCGAGGAACAGGGTGCCGCCATGCGCCGCCTCGGCCAAGCCGATCTTGCGCTGATTCGCCCCGGTGAACGCACCCTTCTCATAGCCGAACAGTTCACTCTCGAACAACGACTCGGTCAGGCCGGTGCAGTCGACCACCACCAGTGGGCCGTTGGCCCTGGGGCTGCCCATATGCACTGCGCGGGCGAACAGCTCTTTGCCGGTCCCCGACTCCCCCTGCAACAACACCGGGATCTGCGCCGGTGCCGCACGCTGCAGGCTGGCCAGCGCGGCCTTGAAGGTTGGCGCGCGGCCGACCAACCCTTGCTCCTGAGGCTGCGCCGAGGCGAGGGTGATGGTGGTGAGGCGTTCGACAAAGGCCACTACCTTGCCCTGTTCATCCAGGATCGGCCGCAACTCGACATCCACATGCTCCGGGCCGCGTGGTGTGTGATGAATGTGCAATACCCGCTCCGGTACCTTGCTGTCCCACGCCTTGCGCATCGGGCAATGTTCGCCAGCCTGGTCGCACGGCACAGCGTAGTGATGCGAAACCCTGTGGCACTTCTCGCCCAGTGGGGCCTGATCATGCCGCCCAAACTGACGGCGATAGGCCGCATTGGCCGCGAGGATGTTGTAGTCGGTGTCCAACACGATGGTCGGGAGGGCATCGTGCTCGAGGTAGGAAACCAGAGCTAGGATGAGGGGATGGGCTTCAGGCATGACGGCACCGTATGGATGGCCGACGCAGGGTAGCAAGGACTGCCAAACACTGCCATTGGCTGTCAGTCGACTGCCAACTGGGCTGCCAGTTTTGCCGGCAGCAGTCTGCAACTGGCCGGTTTTATTGGCCAGTGAGTGGCAAAAAGCCTGGCATGCATCTTGATAAAGCTCCTGTCACTGCCTACGCCTGTACAAGGCGGGGCGGATAAATTGGAGAACGTGATGATCATCGGCAACAACCTTCACGTGGACGCCTTCTACGACGAGGCGACCTCGACCATCAGCTACCTGGTCATGGACCGTGAAACCCGACAATGCGCATTGATCGACAGCGTGCTGGATTACGACCCCAAGTCCGGGCGCACCTGCAGCGCTTCGGCTGATCGCCTGATCGAGCGTGTGAACGAGCTGAATGCCAGTGTGCGGTGGGTGCTGGAAACCCATGTACACGCCGACCACCTTTCAGCCGCTGCCTACCTGAAGGAAAAGCTGGGCGGCCATACCGCAATTGGCGCGCACATTACCCAGGTGCAGAAAGTGTTTGGCGCCTTGTTCAACGCAGAGCCCGGCTTCGCCCGTGATGGCAGCCAGTTCGATGTGCTGCTCGAAGACGAGGAAGGTTTCCGGATTGGCAACCTGCAGGCCCGTGCGTTGCACACGCCTGGGCACACACCCGCGTGCATGAGTTTCATGATCGAAGATGCCGGCGAGATCGCGGTGTTCGTTGGAGACACCTTGTTCATGCCCGACTATGGCACCGCCCGCTGCGACTTCCCCGGGGCCGATGCCCGCACCTTGTACCGCTCAATCCGTCGCCTGCTGGCTTTCCCCGATCAGACGCGGTTGTTCATGTGCCACGACTACCTGCCAGGTGGCCGCGACATGCAGTACGTCACAACTGTCGCCGAGCAGCGCGCCCACAACATTCACATCCATCAGGGTATCGATGAGGACAGCTTCGTTGCCATGCGCGAAGCCCGCGACAAGACGCTCGAAATGCCTGTGCTGATCCTGCCTTCAGTGCAGGTGAACATGCGTAGCGGCCAACTGCCCCCACCGGAGGCGAACGGTGTGAGCTATCTGAAGATCCCGCTGAACAAGCTGTAAGCGCCCTGCCCCCATAATCAGATTTCCAGGATTTACCGCCATGCCTGCCTTGTTGTCCCCTGCCAATACCGACCACCACAAGGTGGTCATCGTCGGTGCCGGTGCCGCCGGGATCGCCACTGCTTCCAGCCTGATCAGCCGCGACCCATCGTTGGACGTCGCCTTGATCGACCCTGCCGAAGTGCACTACTACCAACCCGGCTGGACCATGGTCGGTGCCGGTGTGTTCAAGGCACCCAGCACTGCCCGCACCATGGCGTCGACCATTCCTCGCGGTGTGCGCTGGGTCAAGGCGCGGGTAAAGGGATTCGACCCATTGGCCCAGTTGGTCATCCTCGATGATGGTCGCGCCATCAGCTATGAACAGCTGATCGTCTGCCCCGGCCTCAAGCTGGACTGGGCGGCCATTGATGGGCTCAGCGAGACCCTGGGCCGCAACGGTGTCACCTCCAACTATCGCTACGACCTGGCACCCTATACCTGGGAACTGGTGCAAAAGCTCAAGCAAGGACGCGCGTTGTTCAGCCAGCCGCCCATGCCGATCAAGTGCGCCGGTGCACCACAGAAGGCGCTGTATCTGTCTTGCGACCACTGGCTGCGCCATGGCCATTTGGGGGCGGTGAAAGCCAGCTTCTACAATGCGGGTGCCGTACTGTTCGGTGTCGCCGACTATGTGCCCGCGCTGATGAAGTACATCGAGAAATACGCCGTCGACCTCAACTTCTCCCACAGGTTGGTTGCAGTAGACGGCCCGGGAAAGCGCGCTACATTCTTGCGTACCCTGCCCGATGGCAGCAGCGAAACGCGCATCGAGGCCTTCGACATGCTGCACGTGGTACCGCCACAGGTGGCGCCAGACTTCATTCGCGAAAGCCCCTTGGCTGATAGCTCCGGCTGGGTTGACGTCGATCCGCATACCCTGCGCCATCGCAAATACACCAACGTTCATGCCCTAGGTGACGTGGCTAACACCAGCAATGCCAAGACCGCCGCTGCGGCGCGCAAGCAGGCACCGGTGGTCGCCAACAATGTGCTGGTGGCGCTGGGCAGGCTGGCGACCCTGGCTCAGTACGACGGCTATGGCTCGTGCCCGCTTACCGTCGAGCGCGGCAAGATCGTCCTGGCCGAGTTCACCTATGGCGGCAAGCTGGCACCGAGCTTCCCCAACTGGTTACTGGATGGCCGCAAGCCGACCCGCCTGGCCTGGCTGCTCAAGGCACAGGCGCTGCCACCGCTGTACTGGCAAGGCATGCTCAAGGGGCGCGAGTGGTTGGCACGCCCGCAGCTGGTAGCCGAGGGTGGGCAGTGATCGAGCATCAACTGTTAGGGGCGGGCCTGGGCGCAATCATCGGCGCGGTGCTGGCGCTGACCGGCGCAGGCGGTGGCATTCTCGCAGTACCCTTGCTGGTGTTCGGCCTGGGGCTATCGATGGTCGAAGCGGCACCGGTGGGCCTGTTGGCTGTAGGTATGGCTGCAGCGGTGGGTGCGGTGCTGGGCTTGCGACAAGGGCTGGTGCGTTATCGGGCTGCGCTGTTCATTGCGTTGGTTGGTGTGGCAGCAGCGCCGTTCGGGCTGATGCTGGCGCACCGCCTGCCGAATGCACCGTTGCAGGTGGTATTCGCCGGCGTGCTGGTTTATGCCTGCCTGCGCATCTGGCGCAAGGCGGCCAAAGAACTGCGTGGCGAAGCCAATGACGCTCATCGCTTTATCGAGCCGTGTGTGCTGAACCCGCTGCAGGGGCGTTTGCGCTGGACTCTGCCCTGTGCGCGCGCACTGGCATTCACGGGAGCCTTGTCCGGGTTGTTGTCCGGCTTGCTGGGCGTGGGTGGGGGGTTCGTCATCATCCCTGCCCTGAACCGCTACACCAACCTGCGCATGGCCAGCATCGTTTCCACTTCGCTGGCGGTGATTGCCCTGGTCTCTACCGGCAGTGTGGTCAGCGCCAGCCTTGCGGGCGTCATGCACTGGCAGGTTGGCGCCCCGTTTGCCGTCGGCGCAGTGCTCGGTCTGCTGCTGGCGCGGCCCTTGGCAGCCAGGTTGGCCGGGCCGCGTCTGCAGCAGATGTTTGCCGTGGCAGGTTGGGCCGCTGCCCTGTTGTTGGCCGGCAAGGCACTACTCGGCTAGCAACTCGCTTTGTTCGGCCGCGCACAACGCCAGCAGGTAATCCCACACCACCCGCAGGCGCACAGACTTGTGCAGCTCACGGCGGGTGCAGATCCAGTAGCTGCGCTGGATGGTTTCACCCGGCAGCACGCGCACCAGTGTCGGGTCGTGGCGGGCCATGTAGTTGGGCAGCACGGCGATGCCCAGCCCGGCGCGGGCGGCGGCTTGCTGGGCGATCACGCTGGTGCTGCGAAACACCACGTTGGGTGCTCGGCAGAAACTGTTGAGAAACAGCAGTTCCTGGCTGAACAGCAAATCGTCAACGTAGCCGATCCAGCTGTGCCGGGCCAGGTCTTCGCGGTGGCGCAGTGGCGGCGCGCGGTCCAGGTAGGCCTGGCTGGCGTATAGCGCCAGGCGGTAGTCGGTGAGTTTGCGGGTGATCAGCAGATCGGCGTTGGGCCGCTCCAGATGGATGCTGATTTCTGCCTCGCGGTTGAGGATGCTGACGAAGCGCGGCACCGCTACCAGTTCCACCTCCAGGCCGGGGTAGCGCTCGAACAACGCGTTCATGCGTGGGGTGAAGAACATGATGCCGATGCCTTCGGTTACCCCCAGGCGAATCTTGCCCAGCGGGGTGATGGCCTGGGTGATTTCCTCCTGTGCCAGCAGGGCGACGTTCTCCATGGCTTCGGCATGCTTGAGCAGGGCTTGGCCCGAGGGGGTCAGCTCGTACCCCTGGGCATGTTGCACGAACAGCGCGGTCCCCAGGCTCTGCTCGATGCTCTCGATATGGCGGGCCACGGTGCTGTGGGTAGTGTTCAGGCGCTTGGCGGCGGTCAGCAGGCGGCCGCTGCGCTGCAACTCGAGGAAAAACCGCAGATCATTCCAGTCGAACATGCTTGTCCTTTATGGCAGTTCGTTCCGGCCTCTTCACGGGCATGCCCCACAGGTGCGGTGAACACCCTGAAGGTAACGTGATCCCTGAGCTGCGGGCGAGTCCGTGAAGAGGTCGGTACAGGCTTGCCACTGTGCTAAAACGCACAGCGGCTGCGCGAAATCTCGTGTTTCATCCACGAAATTACTCACTAAGATGGATCGGGACAAGAATAAAAAACAGGCGCGAGGTTGCACATGCCATCAGCCGATTCTGTCTTCGACTACGTGGTCGTAGGGGCCGGTCCTGCCGGATGCCTACTGGCCAATCGTTTGTCCGCCGACCCTTCCTGCCGCGTGCTGCTGCTGGAGGCGGGTGGTCGTGACAATTATCCCTGGATCCACATTCCCGTTGGTTACCTCTACTGCATCGGCAACCCGCGCACAGACTGGTGCTTCAAGACCGAGGCACAACCTGGCCTCGGCGGTCGCGCTTTGGGTTATCCAAGGGGCAAGGTGCTAGGTGGCTGTTCGTCGATCAACGGCATGATCTACATGCGGGGCCAAGCCGCCGACTACGACCATTGGGCCGCGCAAGGCAACGACGGCTGGGCGTGGAAAGATGTGTTACCGCTGTTCAAGGCCAGCGAAAACCACTTTGCAGGCGCCAGCGAGCACCACGGCGCGGAGGGCGAATGGCGGGTCGAGCGGCAACGCTACAGCTGGCCGATCCTTGATGCTTTCCGAGATGCCGCCGAGCAGAGCGGTATTGGCAAGGTCGACGATTTCAACACCGGCGACAACCAGGGTTGTGGATATTTTCAGGTCAACCAGCGCAGTGGTGTGCGCTGGAATGCTTCCAAAGCTTTCCTGCGGCCGATCAAGGATCGCGCCAACCTCACTGTGCTGACCGGCGTGCAGGTTGACCAGGTACTGCTCGACAACACCCGCGCAAGGGCGGTGAAGGCGCTCTGGCAAGGGGCCTGGCATGAGTTTGCGGCGCGCCGCGAGATCATCCTCTGTGCTGGGGCGGTAGGTTCACCGGGCATCCTACAGCGCTCCGGCATCGGCCCGCGTCAGTTGCTGGAAAGCTTGGGTATTGGTGTTCGCCACGACATGCCAGGCGTTGGTGGCAACTTGCAGGACCACCTGCAACTGCGCCTGATCTACCAGATCCGCAACGCCCGTACCTTGAACCAGATCGCCAACAGCCTGTGGGGCAAGATGGGCATGGGCCTGCGTTACCTCTACGACCGTAGCGGGCCGCTGGCCATGGCGCCGAGCCAGTTAGGCGCGTTCGTGCGTTCAAGCCCTGAACAGGCCACCGCCAACCTTCAGTATCACGTGCAGCCGCTGTCACTGGAACGCTTCGGTGAGCCGTTGCATCAGTTCCCGGCCTTTACTGCCTCGGTGTGCAACCTGCGCCCGGCCAGCCGCGGGCGCATCGACATCTGCAGCACCGACATGAACAGCACGCCGCGGATCGACCCCAATTACCTCAGTGCTCCGCAGGACTTGCGGGTTGCTGCCGATGCCATTCGCCTTACCCGGCGCATCGTCCAGGCCCCTGCCCTCGCCGCTTTCGAGCCCAAGGAATATTTGCCGGGCCCGGCGCTGCAAAGCGAGGAAGAACTGTTCGAGGCCGCTGGCAAGATCGGCACCACCATCTTCCACCCGGTCGGTACCTGTCGCATGGGCAACGGTGCCATGGACGTTGTGGATAACCAGCTGCGCGTGCATGGCATCCCCGGTCTACGTGTAGCCGATGCTTCGATCATGCCGCAGATAACTTCCGGCAATACGTGTTCCCCCACCCTGATGATCGCCGAAAAGGCGGCGCAACTGATCCTCAAAGGAGCTGCTACCCAGACCTACCTGAACCAAGACGCGTTACCGACGCCCTGACCCGGGTGCGTGCAGTACCGGCGGCTTGCGGTCAGAAGTCGCCGACAGTGGAACAACAAGAATAATCACTGTGGCCTAAGGGCCGAGGACAGCAACGATGTCGGATTACATCCAAGAGCAGGGGGCGGCGGCCAGCAGCTCCAGCCGCCGTGAAGAACGCAAGATCATTTTCGCGTCATCCCTCGGGACGGTTTTCGAGTGGTATGACTTTTTTCTCTATGGTGCGCTGGCAGCGGTCATCAGCAAGCAGTTCTTCGCTGGCGTGAACGATACCACCGCTTTCATCTTCGCCCTGATGGCCTTCGCTGCGGGCTTTCTGGTGCGGCCGTTTGGCGCGCTGGTGTTCGGCCGCCTGGGTGACATGATCGGGCGCAAGTACACCTTCCTGGTCACCATCGTGCTGATGGGCCTGTCCACTTTCGCTGTGGGGTTGTTGCCCACCTACGCCAGCATCGGCATCGCCGCACCGATCATCCTGGTGATCCTGCGCATGCTTCAAGGGCTGGCGCTGGGCGGCGAGTATGGCGGTGCAGCCACTTACGTGGCCGAGCATGCGCCGCCCGGCAAGCGGGGCTTGCACACTGGTTTCATCCAGTCCACCGCAACGCTGGGCCTGTTGTTGTCGCTCTTGGTGGTGCTGGGTAGCCGGTATATCAGTGGCGACCAGTTCGAAACCTGGGGCTGGCGCTTGCCGTTCCTGCTGTCGATCGTGCTGCTGGCGATCTCCACCTGGATTCGCATGAGCATGCACGAGTCGCCGGCCTTTGTGAAAATGAAGGCTCAGGGCAAGGTCAGCAAGTCGCCCATCCGTGAGTCATTCACCTCCTGGCCAAACCTGAAAGTGGTGCTTACCGCCCTGTTCAGCATCAACGCGGGGCAGGCCGTGACCTTCTACACGGCGCAGTTCTACGTTCTGTTCTTCATGACCCAGATGCTGAAAATGGACTCGGCTCAGGCCAACACCCTGCTCATCATCAGCGTTGTGATTGGCGCACCGTTCTTCGTGTTCTTCGGCTGGTTGTCCGACCGTATCGGCCGCAAGCCGATCCTGATGCTCGGCCTGTTGCTGGCCACGGTACTGTACTTCCCACTGTTCAAGGCGCTGAGCCACTACGCCAACCCGCAGATCGACGCTGCCAGCCGTCAGGCGCCGATCGTGGTCACCGCCGACCCGCAAGGCTGCACATTCCAGTTCGACCCAGTGGGCAAGGCTCGTTTTGACAGCCCGTGCGACAAGGTCAAGACCTTCCTGGTCAAGCAGGGCCTGCCGTACAGCTCGGTAAGCGTGGCCGGCAGTGAGGTGGTGGTCAACATCGGTGACAAGACCATCAACGGCTTTGACGAAACCGCCATGCGTACTGCAATCGAGCAGGCTGGTTACCCGGCCAAGGCGGACCCTGCGCAGGTCAACCAGGTAATGGTGGTGGTACTGATCGTGGCGATGATCCTGATCGCGACCATGACTTATGGCCCGTTGGCGGCGGTGATGGTCGAGCTGTTCCCGACCCGCATCCGCTACACCTCGATGTCGCTGCCCTATCACATTGGTAATGGCTGGTTTGGTGGTTTCCTGCCTACCGTATCGTTTGCGCTGGTGGTCTATACCGGGGATATCTTCTACGGGCTGTGGTACCCGGTGCTGGTGACCGGGATCAGCCTGGTGGTTGGGATCTTCTGTCTGAGAGAAACCAAGGATGTAGATATCGACAAAGTCTGATGTCCACATGCCATAAAAAAACCGGCTGTAAAAGCCGGTTTTTTTATGCCTCAAAAAAACTTATGCACGATTTTCAGAAAAAATTCATACAAAGAAATAACTAGCAAATTCATACACTTAGATATCAATTCAAGCATTTAATCCAAAAACTGCACACAAGTTATCCACAGAAGGTCAAGCCATCTGCTCCTGAGGTTTTTCCGCCGCTGGCGGCAGCGATCCCATGGCCCGCTGGGTCGCTTCGTTCCAAGCTGCAGCGCGGTCGTTGAGTTCGGCGATGGCACGTGGCCCTGTGCCGTTGGCGTACATCGGCTCACCAATTACCACTTCGATTGTACCGGCGCGCTTGCCCCAACCGGTCTTGGGCCAGAACTTGCCGGCGTTGTGGGCAATCGGCAGCACTGGCAGCCCGGCATTCACGGCCAGTGCCGTACCGCCGCGGGAAAACTTGCCGATGGTGCCGAACGGCACACGGGTGCCTTCTGGGAAAATCAGCACCCACGTCTTCTGCTTGAGCAGTTCGTCACCCTTGCTCGCCACTTGGCGCAACGCTTCCTTGGGGTTGTCGCGGTTGATCGCGATGGGCCGCAGCATGGCCATGGCCCAGCCGAAGAACGGTACATACAGCAGCTCGCGCTTGAGCACCTGGCTAAGCGGCGAGAAGTACTGGGAAAGGAAGAAGGTTTCCCAGGTGCTCTGGTGATTGGACAAAATCACGCAAGGCTCAGCTGGCACGTTCTCGGCGCCAGTGATCTTGTAGTCGATGCCCAGGATGGTGCGCACCAGAAACAGCGCGCAGCGGCACCAGTACACGTTGATGAACTTGTAGCGCTTGGGGAACGACAGGAACGGCGCGACGAAGAAGCTCAGCGAGCACCACAGCAGCGAACTGGTGCCCAGCAGCAGGTAAAAAAGAAAGATTCTGATCGCCTGCAGGATCGACATAGTGGCTTGTACCATTGCGGGGCATGCCCGCCTGAGAAAAATGCGCCAGAAGGCGCACTGTTTAAATTAGTTCTCTGGCGATAGCTGCCAGATCGTCGAAAATCAGTGTAGTTTCCGGGACGCCTTTTTCCAGGGTCCGCTCGCCCTTGCCGGTCTTCACCAGCACGGGTTGTGCACCGACGGCCAGGGCGGCCTCCAGGTCACCTTTGCTGTCGCCGACGAACCAGACGCCTTCAAGGCCAATCTGGTAATGCTCGGCGATCGCCCGCAGCATGCCGGGCTTGGGCTTGCGGCAATCGCACCCTTCGTCCGGCCCATGCGGGCAATACACGATGTGGCCCACCTCGCCGCCCTGCTCGGCCACCAGCGCGCGCAGGCGCGCGTGCATGGCCTCAAGGGTTGCAAGCGGGTAGTAGCCACGGGCAATGCCGGACTGGTTGGTGGCCACGGCCACCGTCCAGCCCGCCTTGCTCAACTGCGCGATCGCATCGACCGAACCGGGGATCGGCACCCATTCTTCCAGCGTCTTGATGTACGCATCGGAGTCGTAGTTGATCACCCCGTCACGGTCGAGAATCAGCAGTTTCAAGGCTTACCCCAGCAGCGAAATGTCAGCCACGCCCAGGAACAGGCCGCGCAGGCGGCTGAGCAGGGCATAACGGTTGGCACGTACCTTGGCGTCTTCGGCGTTGACCATGACCGCCTCGAAGAAGGCATCGACCGGGTCACGCAGGGCCGCCAGGCGGGCCAGCGATTCGCTGTACTGACGTGCTGCAGCCATCGGTTGCACGGCCTGGTCAGCCTGCTGGATGGCCGAGTACAGGGAGAACTCGTTGGCATTGTCGAAGTACTTCGGCTCGACCTGCTCGGCGATGGCACCTTCGGCCTTGCTCAGCAGGTTCGACACGCGCTTGTTCACCGCGGCCAGGGCCTCGGCTTCCGGCAGTTTGCGGAACGCCTGCACGGCTTGTACGCGCTGGTCGAAGTCCAGGGCGGAGCCTGGCTGCAGTGCGCGTACCGACAGGTACGTGGCGACGTCGATGCCTTCGTCTTCGTAACGTGCGCGCAGGCGGTCGAAAATGAACTCCAGTACTTGCTCGGCCAGGCCGGGGGCCTTGACCTTGGCGCCGAACTGCTTGACCGCAAACTCGACCGCACCGGTCAGGTTCAGGTCCAGTTGCTTCTCGATCAGGATACGCAGCACGCCCAGAGCAGCTCGGCGCAGGGCGTACGGGTCCTTGCTGCCGGTAGGCAGCATGCCGATGCCAAAGATACCCACCAAGGTGTCGAGCTTGTCGGCGATGGCCACGGCAGCACCGGTCAGGGTCTGCGGCAGCTCGGCGCCTGCACCGCGCGGCATGTACTGCTCGTTCAGGGCCAGGGCTACGTCTTCCGGCTCACCGTCGTTGAGCGCGTAGTAGTAACCGGCAACACCCTGCATTTCAGGGAATTCGCCGACCATCTCGGTGGCCAGGTCGCACTTCGACAGCAGGCCGGCACGGCCAGCGCGCTGGGCGTCGCCGCCGATCAGCGGAGCAATGAAGGCGGCCAGCCTGGAAACACGTTCGGCCTTGTCGTACACGGTGCCGAGCTGAGCCTGGAACACCACGTTCTTGAGGCGCTCGTTGAAGGTTTCCAGCGGCTGCTTCTTGTCCTGCTTGAAGAAGAACTCGGCGTCGGTCAGGCGCGGGCGCACGACTTTTTCGTTGCCTTGCACGATCTGCTTCGGGTCGCGGCTTTCGACGTTGGCCACGGTAATGAAGCGCGGCAGCAGCTTGC
Source organism: Pseudomonas sp. GD03862 (assembly GCF_029840855.1). Taxonomy (NCBI): domain Bacteria; kingdom Pseudomonadati; phylum Pseudomonadota; class Gammaproteobacteria; order Pseudomonadales; family Pseudomonadaceae; genus Pseudomonas; species Pseudomonas sp. GD03862. Next base: position 26,283 of record NZ_JAOCDI010000017.1, on the reverse strand, counting down.
CTTCGCTGTCCAGCAGGCAGAAGTACTTCTGGTTGTCCTGCATGGTGGTGATCAGGGCTTCTTGCGGCACCTCGAGGAAACGCTCCTCGAACGAGCACACCAGCGGCACCGGCCACTCGACCAGAGCGGTCACTTCGTCCAGCAGCGCCGGTGGCACGATGGCCGTGCCTTCCTGCTGCATGGCCAGCTCTGCGGTACGCTTGCTGATCAGCTCGCGGCGCTCGGCGAAGTCGGCAAGGACGTAGGCCTTGCGCAGGTCTTCGACGTAGTTGGCCGGGGTGGTGATGAGCACGTTTTCCGGATGGTGGAAGCGGTGGCCACGGGATTCACGCCCGGCCTTCTGCGACAGGATGGTGCAATCGACCACCTGATCGCCCAGCAGCATCACCAGCCATTGGGTCGGGCGCACGAACTCTTCACGGCTGGCCGCCCAGCGCATGCGCTTGGGAATCGGCAGGTCGTTCAGCGAATCTTCGACGATGGTCGGCAGCAGCCCAACGGTAGCCTTGCCCGGGATGTGCTGGGAGAAGCGCAGCTTGGGGCCGCTCTGGTCGATCTCGGCCAGTTCCACACCGCACTTCTTGGCGAAGCCCAGCGCAGCCTGGGTCGGCTCGCCTTCGGCGTTGAAGGCAGCCTGCAGGGGCGGGCCGTCGATGTTGATGCTGCGGTCAGGCTGCTGCACGTCCAGCTGGCGAATCAGCACGGCCAGACGACGCGGCGCGGCGTACACCTGCTTGCCGGTGTAGTTCAGGCCAGCAGCCTGCAGGCCTTTTTCGATACCGGCCAGGAAGGCGTCGCCAAGGCTGGCGAGGGCCTTGGGTGGCAGCTCTTCGGTGCCCAGTTCTACCAGGAAATCTTGAGCACTCATTGTGCAGCCTCCAGCTTAGCCAACACTTCGTCACGCAGTTCAGGGGTGGCCATCGGGAAGCCCAGGCGTGCGCGGGCTTGCAGATAGCTTTGCGCCACGTCCCGGGCCAGGGTACGTACACGCAGGATGTAACGCTGGCGCTCGGTTACCGAGATGGCGCGGCGGGCGTCCAGCAGGTTGAAGGTGTGCGAGGCCTTCAGGACCATTTCATAGGTCGGCAGCGGCAGCTCCAGCTTGATCAGGCGGTTGGCTTCGCTTTCGTAGAAATCGAACAGTTCGAACAGCTTGTCGACGTTGGCATGTTCAAAGTTGTAGGTCGACTGCTCCACCTCGTTCTGGTGGAACACGTCGCCATAGGTGACCTTGCCGAACGGGCCGTCGGCCCACACCAGGTCGTACACCGAATCGACGCCCTGGATGTACATGGCCAGGCGCTCCAGGCCGTAGGTGATTTCACCGGTGACCGGGTAGCACTCGATGCCGCCAACCTGCTGGAAGTAGGTGAACTGGGTGACTTCCATGCCGTTGAGCCAGATTTCCCAGCCCAGACCCCAGGCGCCGAGGGTCGGCGATTCCCAGTTGTCTTCGACGAAACGAATGTCGTGCACCAGCGGATCCAGACCGATGGCTTTCAGCGAGCCGAGGTACAGCTCCTGGAAGTTGGCCGGGTTCGGTTTGAGCACCACCTGGAACTGGTAGTAGTGCTGCAGGCGGTTGGGGTTTTCGCCATACCGCCCGTCGGCAGGACGACGGCTAGGCTGCACATAGGCGGCGTTCCAGGTTTCTGGACCCACGGCGCGCAGGAATGTAGCGGTGTGGAAAGTGCCGGCGCCTACTTCCATATCGTAGGGCTGAAGTACCACACAACCTTGAGCTGCCCAGTAGTTCTGCAGGGCGAGGATCAGGTCTTGGAAGGTACGCACGGCTGGCGTAGGCTGGCTCACGAAATTCACCTGTATCTGGGGATGCGGATGTAAAGAGCGGGAGTATAACCTGATTCGCCTCGCCCTCTACTCATTGGAGCCTTATGCCACGCTGCTTTTGGTGTACCGACGATCCGTTGTACCAGGCCTACCACGACCAGGAATGGGGAATGCCACAGCGCGACCCGGCGTTGCTCTTCGAGATGCTTTTGCTCGAAGGGTTCCAGGCGGGGCTTTCGTGGATTACCGTTTTGCGCAAACGCGAGCGTTATCGCGAGGTGATGTACGGCTTCGACCCGGTAAAGCTGGCGGCCATGAGCGACGAACGCATCGAAGAATTGATGCAGGATGCAGGCATCATCCGCAATCGCCTCAAGCTCAAGGCTGCGCGGCGCAATGCCCAGGCCTGGCTGGCTGTGGATAACCCCGCCGAATGGCTGTGGTCGTTCGTCGGCGGCTCGCCGAAGATCAACCACTTCAAGGCGCGCGGCGACGTGCCAGCTGTTACCGATGAAGCCAAGGCAATGAGCAAGGCCTTGCAGAAAGCTGGCTTCACGTTCGTCGGTCCGACCATCTGCTACGCCTTCATGCAGGCCACCGGCATGGTCATGGACCACACCACCGACTGCGATCGCTACGCCGCCTTGTTGCGCTGAGGGGTTACAATGCGCGCCTTGCTGAAATAAGGAATTCGCCTGTGGAAAAGTTCAAGGGCGCCCTGATGGTCGGGGTGCTGCGCCTGTTTGCCAAGCTGCCCTGGGGCGCTGTGCAGCGTGTCGGCGCCGGTATTGGCTGGCTGATGTGGAAAATCCCCAACAGTTCGCGCAACGTGGTACGGATCAACCTGGCCAAATGCTTCCCGGAGATGGACCCGGTTGCCCGTGAGCAACTGGTGGGCCAGGCGCTGCGGGATATCGGTAAATCCTTTGTCGAAAGTGCCTGTGCCTGGATCTGGCCGCCGCAACGCTCGCTGGAGCTGGTCAAGGAAGTGCATGGCCTGGAAGTGCTGGAGCAGGCCCTGGCCTCGGGTAAAGGCGTGGTCGGCATCACCAGCCACCTGGGCAACTGGGAAGTGTTGAACCACTTCTACTGCAACCAGTGCAAACCGATCATCTTCTACCGCCCGCCGAAGCTGAAGGCGGTGGATGACCTGCTGCGCGAGCAGCGCGTACAGATGGGCAATCGCGTGGCACCGTCGACCAAGGAAGGCATCCTCAGCGTGATCAAGGAAGTGCGCCGTGGTGGCCAGGTGGGTATTCCTGCCGACCCGGAGCCGGCGGAATCGGCGGGCGTGTTCGTACCGTTCCTCGGCACCCAGGCGCTGACCAGCAAGTTCGTGCCGAACATGCTGGCCGGTGGCAAGGCGGTAGGTGTGTTCCTGCATGCGCTGCGGTTGCCGGATGGCTCGGGCTTCAAGGTGTTCCTCGAAGCTGCGCCGGAAGAGATGTACAGCACCGATGTGAATGTGTCGGCGGCGGCGATGAGCAAGGTGGTCGAACGCTATGTGCGCGAGTACCCCAGCCAGTACATGTGGAGCATGAAGCGCTTCAAGAAGCGCCCGGCTGGCGAGCCGCGCTGGTATTAAGCCATTCACCGCCCCTGTAGGAGCGGGTTTACCCGCGAATGCGTCGGTGAATCCAACATCGCATTCGCGGGTAAACCCGCTCCTACAGGGGCCGCGTCAACCCGCTGCTCTGTTGAGCTTCTTCAGGAATACGGTCATTTCTTTTTCGGCCTGCTTGTCACCATGGGCCTGCGCCGCCACGATCCCGTCTTCCCACGCCTTGCGCGCCGCCGCCAGCTCGCCCTGCAGCTGATAGGCCTTGCCCAGCAGCTTCCATGCTGCCGAGTATTTCGGGTCCTGCTCTACACAGCGCGCCAGGTGCACCGCTGCTTCAGCGCCGTTGCCTTCATCCAGCCAGGCCTTGCCCAGGCCAAACCTCAGCAGCGGGTTATCCACACCTTTGGCCAGCATCTTCTCCAGCGATTCGCGCATGCCCTCTTCTCCTAGAAGAAACTCAAGCCGACGTGGAACAGCTTCTCCACATCGCGAATATGCTTTTTATCCACAACGAAGAGGATCACATGGTCCCCTGATTCGATCATGGTGTCGTCATGGGCAATCATCACCTCTTCATCACGGATGATCGCACCAATAGTGGTGCCCGGTGGCAGCGTGATGTCCTCGATTGCCTTGCCGACCACCTTGCTCGACTTCGAGTCACCGTGTGCCACCGCCTCGATAGCCTCGGCTGCACCACGGCGCAGCGAGTGCACACTGACGATGTCGCCACGACGGACGTGCGCCAGCAGTGTGCCGATGGTGGCGAGCTGCGGGCTGATGGCAATGTCGATATCGCCACCCTGTACCAGGTCGACATAAGCCGGGTTGTTGATGATGGTCATCACCTTGCCTGCGCCTAGGCGCTTGGCCAGCAAGGACGACATGATGTTGGCTTCGTCATCGTTGGTCAGGGCCAGGAAAATATCGGCGTCGGCGATGTTCTCTTCGAGCATCAGGTCTTTGTCCGAGGCGCTGCCCTGCAGCACCACAGTGCTTTCCAGGGTATCGGAGAGGTGCCGGCAACGCGCCGGGCTCATCTCGATGATCTTCACCTGATATCGGCTTTCGATGGCCTCCGCCAGGCGCTCGCCGATCTGCCCGCCGCCGGCGATGACAATGCGTTTATTGGTTTCGTCGATGCGGCGCAGTTCGCCCATCACCGCACGGATATCCTTCTTCGCGGCAATGAAGAACACCTCGTCGTCGGCTTCGATCACTGTGTCGCCACGCGGGGTGATCGGCCGGTCACGGCGGAAGATGGCCGCCACGCGGGTATCTACGTTGGGCATGTGCGCGCGGATCTGGCGCAATTGCTGGCCGACCAGCGGGCCGCCATAGTAGGCCTTCACTGCCACGAGCTGGGCCTTGCCCTCGGCGAAATCGATCACCTGCAGCGAGCCTGGGTGTTCGATCAGGCGCTTGATGTAATTGGTCACCACCTGCTCGGGGCTGATCAGAACGTCGACCGGGATATGGTCGTTGTCGAACAGCTCTTCGCGGGTCAGGTAGGACGATTCGCGCACCCGTGCAATCTTGGTCGGGGTATGGAACAGCGAATAGGCCACCTGGCAGGCAACCATGTTGGTCTCGTCACTGTTGGTTACCGCCACCAGCATGTCGGCGTCGTCGGCACCGGCCTGACGCAGTACCGTCGGCAGTGAGCCACGGCCCTGGACGGTGCGGATGTCCAGGCGGTCGCCGAGGTCGCGCAGGCGGTCGCCGTCGGTGTCGACCACGGTAATGTCGTTGGCTTCGCTGGCCAGGTGTTCAGCCAGCGTACCGCCTACCTGCCCTGCGCCGAGGATGATGATCTTCATGCGCTACTCCCTATCCTTTGTTCTTATCCGCGCGAGGCGGCGATCTTGATCAGCTTGGCATAGTAGAAACCGTCGTGGCCGCCTTCCTGGGCCAGCAACTGACGGCCGTGGGGCTGGCGCAGGCCGGCTTCGGTCGCCAGGTCCAGCTCACGAGCGCCCGGGGTGCGCGCGAGGAAGGCTTTGATCACTTCAGTGTTCTCGGTCGGCAATGTGGAGCAGGTGGCGTATAGCAGCATGCCGCCCACTTCCAAGGTCGGCCACAGGGCATCGAGCAGCTCGCCTTGCAGCGTGGCCAAAGCCGGGATGTCGTCGGCTTGGCGGGTCATCTTGATGTCCGGGTGGCGGCGAATCACGCCGGTGGCCGAGCACGGCGCGTCGAGCAGAATGCGCTGGAATGGCTTGCCGTCCCACCAGCTGGCAGTGTCGCGGGCATCGCAGGCGATCAGCTCGGCGTCCAACTGCAGGCGGTCGAGGTTTTCTCGCACGCGGGTCAGCCGCTTGGCTTCGAGGTCGATGGCCACCATGTGCGCCAGGCCAGCCTCGGCCTCCAGCAGGTGGCAGGTCTTGCCGCCCGGTGCGCAGCAAGCATCGAGCACGCGTTGGCCGGGGGCCAGTTCCAGCAGGTCGGCAGATAGCTGCGCGGCTTCGTCCTGCACGCTCACCCAGCCTTCGGCGAAGCCTGGCAGGCCGCGCACGTCGCAGGCTTCAGCCAGCACGATGCCATCCCGGCTGTACTGACATGCGCTGGCGCCAATGCCTGCTTCGGCCAGCAGTGCCAAGTAGGCATCGCGGCTATGGTGACGGCGGTTGACCCGCAGAATCATCGGAGGGTGGGCATTGTTGGCGGCGCAGATGGCCTCCCACTGCTCTGGCCAGAAGGCTTTCAGCGCCTTCTGCAGCCAGCGCGGGTGCGCGGTACGCACCACCGGGTCGCGCTCCATGCCGGCGAGCAGTTCCTCGCCTTCGCGCTGTGCACGGCGCAGTACGGCATTGAGCAGGCCCTTGGCCCACGGCTTCTTCAGTTTGTCGGCACAGCCCACGGTCTCGCCGATGGCGGCATGGGCCGGAATGCGCGTGTAGAACAGCTGGTACAGGCCGACCAGCAGCAGCGCCTGAACATCGGCATCGGCTGCTTTGAAGGGTTTTTGCAGCAGCTGTGCGGCCAGCAGGTCGAGGCGTGGCTGCCAGCGTGCGGTGCCGAACGCCAGGTCTTGGGTCAGGCCGCGGTCGCGTTCATCTACCTTGTCCAGTTGCGCCGGCAGCGAGCTGTTCAGCGAAGCCTTGCCGCTGAGCACAGCAGCAAGCGCACGGGCGGCGGCGAGGCGTGGGTTCATTGGCCCAGCACCTTGCCGGCGGCGAACTTCTCGCGGCGGCTGTTGAACAGGTCACTGAAGCTCAATGCCTTGCCGCCAGGCAGTTGCAGGCGGGTCAGGCTCAGGGCTTGGTCCCCGCACGCAACTACGAGGCCGTCCTTGCTGGCGGAAAGTATCTCGCCCGGGGCGCCTTGGCCTGTGGACAGGTTGGCGGCCAGCACCTTGACGCTTTCACCATCCAGAGTGCTGTGACACACCGGCCATGGGTTGAAGGCGCGGATCAGGCGTTCCAGCTCGACGGCTGGGCGGGTCCAGTCGATACGCGCTTCGTCCTTGTTCAGTTTGTGCGCGTAGGTGGCCAGGGCATCGTCCTGTATTTCGCCTTGCAGCGAACCGTCAGCCAGGCCGGCGATGGCCTGAACCACTGCGGGCGGGCCCATTTCGGCCAGGCGATCGTGCAAGGTGCCGCCGGTGTCCTCGGCGCTGATCGGGGTGACTACCTTGAGCAGCATCGGCCCGGTGTCCAGGCCGGCTTCCATGCGCATCACGGTCACGCCGCTTTCGGCGTCGCCGGCTTCCACGGCACGCTGGATCGGCGCGGCACCGCGCCAGCGTGGCAGCAGGGAAGCGTGGCTGTTGATGCAACCCAGGCGCGGGATATCCAGCACCACCTGCGGCAGGATCAGGCCGTAGGCGACCACTACCATCAGGTCTGGCTTGAGTGCGGCCAGTTCGGCCTGCGCATCGGCGTTGCGCAGGGTCTGCGGCTGGAACACCGGGATGTCATGGGCCACGGCCAGTGCCTTGACCGCACTTGGCATCAGCTTCTGGCCACGGCCGGCCGGGCGGTCGGGCTGTGTGTAGACGGCCACGATCTCGTAGGGGCTGTCGAGCAGGGCCTTGAGGTGTTCGGCGGCAAACTCTGGAGTGCCTGCAAAGACGATGCGCATGGAGTTCTCGCTTCAAAAAAGAAAAAGGCTTGCCGGAGCAAGCCTTCAGGAAGGTGGGGATCAGGCTTGCTGGCGATGCTGCTTTTCCAGCTTCTTCTTGATCCGGTCGCGCTTGAGCTGCGACAGGTAGTCGACGAACAGCTTGCCGTTGAGGTGATCGAATTCGTGCTGTACGCACACCGCCAGCAGGCCTTCGCATTCCAGTTCGAACGGCTTGCCGTCGCGGTCCTGGGCCTTGACCCGGACACGCAGCGGACGGTCGACGTTCTCGTAGAAGCCCGGTACCGACAGGCAGCCCTCCTGGTACTGGCCCATGTCATGGGTCAGCTCTTCGACCGACGGGTTGATGAAGACGCGCGGTTCGCTGCGGTCTTCGCTGAGGTCCATGACCACAACCTGCTTGTGCACGTTCACCTGGGTAGCGGCCAGGCCGATGCCAGGGGCTTCGTACATGGTTTCAAACATGTCGTCGATCAGCTGACGCAGGGCGTCGTCGAACTCCGTCACCGGTTTGGCGAGGGTGCGCAGGCGCGGGTCCGGGAATTCGAGAATGTTCAAGATGGCCATAAGGTCAGGCAGTCACTGTGCGTTCGGTTGAAAACTGAGCACACATAATAAAGGGAAACGGGGATTTCGGCACCTGGCAAGCTCGTCTAGGGTGACTATGGGCTTGATAGCCCCCAATCAATGGACAGCTTTTCAAAGTGTTACTCACAGAGTTATCCACAGGTTGTGCCACGTAATTGGCCCCCTTTCGATCAAGGATGATCTCAATGCCCAGTCACCATTCGTCGCCCTGCCCGCCTGCCGAACTGGAGGCACGCTTACGCCTGCATCGCCTCCCCGATGCTGGACTGCGACGCTTTCGAACGTTGCTCGAAGCCTTCGGCAGTGCCTCCTCCGCGCTCAGTGCTCCCGCTTCGGCCTGGCGAGCGTTGGGCATTCCCCAAGCCACCATCGATGCCCGGCGCAGTGCCGAGGTACGCGATGGCGCACTGGCTGCTATGGCTTGGCTGGAGCGCCCTGGCCAGCATTTGCTGATGTGGGACGGCCCAGACTACCCAGCCTTGCTGGCAGAAATCGACGATGCCCCGCCGCTGCTTTTTGTCGCTGGCGAACCTGCCTTGCTCGATCGTCCTCAGCTGGCCATCGTGGGCAGCAGACGTGCCACACCCCCGGCGCTCGACACCGCCCGGGCATTTTCCCGCTACCTCGCGCAGGCTGGTTTCACCATTACCAGCGGGCTGGCGGTAGGTGTCGACGGTGCCGCTCATCGGGCCGCGTTGCAGGCTGGCGGCGGCACGATTGCCGTGCTCGGGACGGGGTTGCAAAAACTTTATCCACAGCGCCATCGGGACCTTGCGCAGGCGATGATCGACAACGGCAGCGCGCTGGTTTCCGAGTATCCCCTGGATGCCGGGCCGCTGCCCGGCAACTTCCCCCGGCGCAACCGCATCATCAGTGGGCTGTCGCTCGGTGTGCTGGTGGTCGAGGCAAGCCTCGCCAGCGGCTCGCTGATCACGGCGCGTCTGGCGGCGGAACAAGGCCGCGAGGTGTACGCCATTCCGGGCTCCATTCATCACCCGGGGGCCAAGGGCTGTCACCAGCTGATCCGTGATGGGGCGCTGCTGGTGGAAACTGTGGAACAGATCCTGGAAAGCTTGCAGGGTTGGCAGAACCTGCCGCCTGCGGTTGTGGACAGATTCGACCACCCCCTGCTCGCCCTGCTGCATGCCGCACCCCAGACCAGTGAAAGCCTGGCCCACTGCAGCGAGCAGCCGCTGGCCGACGTGCTGGCGCAGTTGACCGAGCTGGAGCTGGAAGGCCGGGTCAGCAATGAAGCCGGGCGTTGGTTTGCCCGCGCGGGCTAAGTACACTGCTCACATGCAAGGTATATAGGCGGAGAAACAGCAATGGTGAGCAGTTTTCGTGTGCAACAAGCCGCACGTGAGATCCGGGCGGGCGCGGTGATCGCCTACCCGACGGAAGCGGTCTGGGGCCTGGGCTGCGACCCATGGAACGAGGATGCGGTGTATCGCCTGTTGGCGCTGAAGTCGCGTCCTGTGGATAAAGGGCTGATTCTGATCGCTGACAACATCCGTCAGTTCGACTTCCTGTTCGAGGACTTCCCCGAAGACTGGATCGACCGCATGAGCAGCACCTGGCCGGGGCCGAACACCTGGCTGGTGCCGCACCAGGACCTGTTGCCCGAATGGGTGACCGGGCAGCATGACACGGTGGCGCTGCGGGTCAGTGATCACCCGGTGGTGCGTGAGCTGTGCGCGCTGGTGGGGCCGCTGATTTCCACCTCGTGCAACCCTGGCGGGCGCCCGGCGGCGAAGACCCGCTTGCGAGTTGAGCAGTACTTCCATGGCCAGTTGGACCTGGTGCTTGGCGGGGCGCTGGGCGGGCGGAAGAACCCGAGTGTGATTCGCAACCTGGCAACCGGCGAAGTCGTTCGCCCGGGTTGATACCTATCCACAGGCCTGGCTCGGGACTCGGGCCCCTGTGGGAGCGGGCGCGCCCGCGAAGAATACAACTCGGTGCCTGGCACGGGCTTCGCCCGTGTTCGCGGGCATGCCCGCTCCCACAGGTTCGGGCCTAGCCACCGGAGATTTTTCTGATTTTGTCTCGAATGGTTGTCCGGTTTGAGGATTGGGAAATATCCTACGACCCGCGTCTCCTTCCATCACCTTCTAAGTGGGAACCTCTGCCTCTAGGCTCTATCCGTCGCCGAATAACTTGGCGATCGGGTGTGGTAGCCCGGATGCATTTTTTCCATGACAGTCTATGGTGGCTGTGCGTGGGAGGCTTTCGAGCCTGCCTGGATTGGAAAATGCCCAGGTCTACCACCTCGCGTACAGTCGCCACCCATTCACGTGGTAGTGAGGGTTGGCGGCCTTGAGGAGCATTTTCCAATGATGAAGAAAATAGTCCCCGATCCACCTCTCCCATGCACCTCCACCCGCCCCTTCGGCCACTGCGATGCCGGCCACGATCCACTCTTCACCGTCAACCCAAACATTTCTGCCGAGGACGCTCTGGTCCACGTAGCCCTTTACCTGCGCAGCGCTTACGAAACCGGCTACAAAGCTTTGGACTACATGCGTGAAGAAGGCCGTGGCATGTTCTGGTCGAACCTGCATGCGATTGAGATGGCAGAGGGTGTGATCGAGGCGATACTCGATGGCATCGAGTCGTCTCCACCGCCGACAAACCGACCCTCACAGGCATAGCGAAGCTATCGAAGCCGACGCAGTACCTGTGGGAGCGGGCTTGCCCGCGAACACCGGCAAAGCCGGTGCCATCCATTGCGGTGGCTTCTTCGCGGGTAAACCCGCTCCTACAGGGGATGTGTGTGGCTCAGGGGATTAGTACAGTCGATCCTACAGTCCGCCGCGCCGACAGCTCTGCCTGCGCCTTGGCCGCCTCGCTCAGTGGATACCGCTGCTGGATATCCACAACCAGCTTCCCGCTCGTAATCATCGCAAACAGGTCATCGGCCATGGCCTGGGTGTTCTCGGCATTGTTGGCATAGGTGGCCAAGGTCGGCCGGGTGACATACAGCGAGCCCTTTTGCGCCAGGATCCCCAGGTTCACCCCGCTCACCGCACCGGAAGCGTTGCCAAAGCTCACCATCAACCCACGCGGGCGCAGGCAGTCCAGCGAGGTCAGCCAGGTGTCGGCACCCACGCCGTCATACACCACCGGGCATTTCTTGCCGTCGGTCAGCTCCAGTACGCGCTTGGCCACGTCTTCACGGCTGTAGTCGATGGTCGCCCAAGCCCCCAGCGCTTTGGCCCGTTCGGCCTTCTCGGCAGAGCTCACGGTGCCGATCAGCTTGGCGCCCAGGGCCTTGGCCCATTGGCAGGCCAGCGACCCTACACCACCGGCTGCGGCATGGAACAGGATCACATCACCCGCCTTCACCTCATAGGTCTGCTTCAACAGGTACTGTACGGTCAAACCCTTGAGCATAACCGCCGCCGCCTGCTCGAAGCTGATGGTGTCCGGCAGCTTGACCAGGTTGGCTTCCGGTAGCGTATGCACCTCGCTGTAGGCGCCCAGCGGGCCGCCGGCATGTGCCACACGGTCTCCTACCTTCAGCCGGGACACGCCTTCGCCCACGGCCTCTACCACACCTGCTGCTTCGGTACCCAGGCCAGAAGGCAGGGACGGCGGCGCATACAGCCCGCTTCGGAAGTAGGTATCGATGAAGTTCAGGCCGATCGCATGGTTACGCACACGCACCTGCTGTGGCCCAGGCGGGGTGGGTTCGAATTCCACAAACTGCAGCACTTCCGGGCCGCCATGCTGGCTGAACTGGATACGCTTGGCCATCTCGCACTCCTGTAGTCGGGATCGGGAAAGGCCTTCTATCGGACGCCTTTGCTTGGTCGTCGTCAACTGCGGCGCGCGCGCTGGCGGTGGTATGCTACGCGGCGAATTCTTCCCTGCCCGTTCCTGGTGACCCGATGACTAGCCGCACCGAGGCCGTGAAAGCCTACCTGCTCGACCTGCAAGACCGCATCTGCTCTGCCCTCGAAACAGAAGACGGCGGTGCCCGCTTCGTCGAGGACGCCTGGGTGCGCGAAGCCGGTGGCGGGGGCCGCACGCGGGTTATCGGTGAGGGCAAAGTGATCGAAAAAGGTGGGGTCAACTTCTCCCATGTGTTTGGTAGCGGCCTGCCGCCGTCGGCCAGTGCCCACCGTCCCGAACTGGCAGGCCGTGGCTTCGAAGCCTTGGGTGTGTCGCTGGTGATACACCCGCACAACCCGCATGTGCCCACTTCCCACGCCAACGTTCGCTTCTTCATCGCCGAAAAGGAAGGTGAAGAGGCCGTATGGTGGTTTGGCGGCGGCTTTGACCTGACGCCATACTATGGCAACGAAGAAGACTGCATTCACTGGCACCGAGTGGCCGAGCAGGCTTGCGCGCCGTTTGGCGCCGACGTGTACCCGCGCTACAAAGCCTGGTGCGATCGCTACTTCCACCTCAAGCACCGTGGCGAGCCACGCGGTATCGGCGGCTTGTTCTTCGATGACCTGAACGAGTGGGACTTCGACACTTGCTTCGCCTTCATCCGCGCCATCGGCGATGCCTTCGTCGACGCCTACCTGCCAATCGTCCAGCGCCGCAAGAACACGCCCTACACCCCGCAGCAGCGCGAGTTCCAGGAATACCGCCGTGGCCGGTACGTGGAGTTCAACCTGGTCTATGACCGCGGCACCCTGTTCGGCCTGCAGTCCGGTGGCCGCACCGAATCCATCCTCATGTCGCTGCCACCGCAGGTGCGTTGGGGCTATGACTGGAAGGCCGCGCCCGGCAGTGAAGAAGCGCGCCTGACAGAGTACTTCCTGCAAGACCGCGACTGGCTCGGCCAGTAAGCCTGTGGATAAACAAGGAGCCGTCATGGACCAGTACGTCGTTTTTGGTAACCCCATCGGCCACAGCAAGTCGCCGCTGATCCACCGCCTGTTCGCCGAGCAGACCGGTCAGGACCTGGAATATGCCACGCTGCTGGCGCCACTGGACGAGTTCAGCGACTGCGCGCGCGGCTTCTTCAAGCAAGGCAGTGGCGGCAATGTCACCGTGCCGTTCAAGGAAGAGGCCTTCCGCCTGTGCGACAGCCTGACCCCACGTGCCCGGCGCGCAGGCGCAGTGAACACGCTGAGCAAGCTGGCTGATGGCACCCTGCAGGGCGACAACACCGACGGCGCTGGCCTGGTGCGCGACCTGACGGTGAATGCCGGGGTCGAGCTGGCGGGCAAGCGCATTCTCATCCTCGGTGCCGGTGGCGCCGTGCGCGGCGTGCTGGAGCCTATTCTGGCGCACAAGCCGCAGTCGCTGGTGATTGCCAACCGTACCGTGGAAAAGGCCGAGCAGCTGGCGCGCGAGTTCGATGAACTGGGGCCGGTGGTGGCCAGCGGATTTGCCTGGTTGCAGGAGCCTGTGGATGTAATCATCAACGCCACCTCGGCGAGCCTGGTCGGGGAATTGCCACCGATTGCCGACAGCCTGGTCGAGGCGGGTCGTACGGTTTGCTACGACATGATGTATGGCAAGGAGCCGACGCCGTTTTGCCAGTGGGCTACCAAGCTGGGGGCTGCCAAGGTACTGGATGGGTTGGGGATGCTGGCTGAGCAGGCGGCTGAAGCCTTCTTTATCTGGCGTGGCGTGAGGCCGGATACGGCGCCGGTGTTGGCTGAACTGCGCCGGCAACTCGCTCGGGGCTGAGATGGCCGGGGCCGCTTGGCGGCCCTATCGCGCGCAAGGCCGTTCCCACAAAGTACGTCGTACGCCGATCCTCTGTGGGAGCGGCCTTGCGTCGCGATGGGCTGCAAAGCAGCCCCAGAATCCCAACCTCATTCCTCAAACCGGATCGGGCACAACTCCACCCCTTCCAGCTTCTGCAACTCCTCGATCACCTGCGGCCTGGCCCGGTGCAAGGTCAAACTCCCCCCCAATCGCCGCAACCGCCGCGCCTCGCGGTGCAACATGTCCACACCCGAGTAATCGATGAAATTCACCTGCCGGGCATCGATCACTACATGCGGCCCTTGGCAGCGCTGCAAGCGCACTTGTAGGTAATGCGCCGCACCAAAGAAAATCGACCCACCTACCCGCAATACATCCGCGTCCCCTTCACGGCTTTGTTGGATCCGTGGTCGTGAGGTGCGCTTCAAATAGAAGAACAGCGAAGCCAGCACGCCGGCATAGATGGCTGTCTGCAGCTCCAGCAGCAATGTCGCTGCAGCCGTCAGCGCCATCACCAGAAACTCCGAGCGGCTGACCCGGAACAATGCACGGATCCCTCGGTGGTCCACCAACCCCCAGCAGATCAGCAGAATGCTGCCGGCCATGGCCGGTATCGGCAGGTGCGCGATCAGGCCGGCGCCGGTCACCGCGAACAACGCCACCCACAGCGCTGAAAACACCCCGGCCATGGGCGAGCGGGCGCCCGCCTCGTAGCTCAGGCCCGAGCGGGTGAAGGAACCGGCAGACAGGTAACCAGAGAAAAATGCACCGGCAATGTTCGACAGGCCCTGTGCGCGTATTTCCTGGTCCGGGTCGATTAGTTGTTCTGAACGTGCCGACAACGAACGGGCAATCGACAGACTGGTGACCAACCCCAGCATGCCTACCGCCACAGCGCTGGGCAGCAGACGCAACATGAGCTCCACGTCCAGCAAAGGCAGCGGGCTGAAAGGCGGGAGTTGCCCGGTGAACGCTGCCACCCGCGGTACATGGCCAAAGAAGCCCGGCATCAGCCAGGCCAGCAAGCTGACCAGGATCAGGCTTATCAACAGGCTCGGCCAGCGTGGGCGCCAGAGTTTGAAGGCCACACCGATCACTACGGTGGCCAGGCCCAGCAGCAAGGAAGGCAGGTCGACCTCGCCTGCGTGGCTGGCCAGGTCCTGTACGGTCATCAGCGCGGTGGCCTGGCTGGGCAGGGCCATGCCCAGCAGGTTGGGTAGCTGGCCCAAGGCAATGACGATGGCGGCACCCAGCGTGAAGCCGAGCACCACGGAATGGGAGACGAAGTTGACCAGCGCGCCGAAGCGCAATAGCCCGAGCAGCAGCTGGAAAATGCCGCCGAGGAAGGTCAGCAGCAACACCAGCGTGATGTAGTCAGCGCTGCCGGCCACGGCCAGCGAGCTGATGCTGGCGTAGAGCACGATGGAAATGGCAGCGGTCGGGCCGCAGATCAGGTACCAGGAAGAACCCCACAGGCAGGCGATCAGTACCGGCACGATGGCGGCGTAAAGCCCGTATTCGGCGGGCAGGCCGGCGATCAGGGCGTAGGCGATGGATTGCGGCAGGGCGAGGATGGCGCCGCTCAGGCCTACCAGCAGGTCCTGGCGCAGGCTGCGGCCCGATTGGCGGGGAAGCCAGGTGAGGAAGGGCAGCAGTAAAGAGAGGCGATGCATGGGTTATCCACAATCCTTAAGGGGTCGCCAAGCCCTGTGGGAGCGGGCATGCCCGCGAAAAAGCCAACGCGTTGCTTGGCACCGGCTTTGCCGGTGTTCGCGGGCGCGCCCGCTCCCACAGGGTTGGTGTGTTGCTTTGTGAGATTACAGTTTGGCTTTGACGGCCTCCAGGGCATCCCCATCGGCCTTGGTGGTAACTCCGGCCAACCACCCATCCAACCGTTCAGGATGCGCTTTCACCCAGGCCTTGGCCGCTTCATCGAAGCTGATCTTCTTGTCTACCACCTCGGCCATGATGCTGTTTTCCATGTCCAGTGTGAACTTGAGGTTACCCAGCAGCTTCGCGGCATTCGGGCAGGCTTGTGGATAACCCTTGCGCGTCAGCGTGTATACCTCGCCCTTGCTGCCGAACCACTTTTCCCCACCGGTCAGGTAATGCATTTTCAGTTTCACGTTCATCGGGTGCGGGGTCCAGCCAAGGAAGGTGATGAATTGCTGCTTCTTCACCGCCCGGTCGACCTGGGCCAGCATCGCCTGCTCGCTGGACTCCACCAGCTTCCACTGGCCGAGGTTGAATTCATTCTTGTCGATGATTGCCTTGAGCGACAGGTTGGCCGGGGCGCCGGAGCCGATTCCGTACAGCTTTCTGTCGAACTGCCCGGCGTGTTTCTGCAGGTCAGCGAAGTCCTTCACCCCGGCATTCCACACATAGTCGGGCACTGCGAGGGTGAACTCGGTTCCCTCCAGGTTGCGCGACAGCTGCTGCACATCGCCGTTGGCGATGAACTTGTCATGGAAGCCTTGCTGCGCCGGCATCCAGTTGCCGAGGAAGGCGTCGACCTGGCCGTCCTTGAGGCCGCCGTAGATGATCGGTACGGCCAGGCTGTCGATCTTCACCTGGTAACCCAGGCTTTCCAGTAACAGGCGTGCCACGGCATTGGTCGAGGCAATATCACTCCAGCCGGGGTCGGCCATTTTCACGGTACTGCATTGCGCATCGCTGTCTGCGGCGTGGGCCGTGGTGGCGCTCAGGGCCAGGACGAACACGGCGGCGGAGAACTTGTGCATGGCGGCCTCTCTTCTCAATCCAGGGGGGCGGGCTGTGGATAACGTGCCTTGCGCTCGAGGTCATCGAGATCGATGTGGTTGCGCATGTACTGTTGGCTGGCATCCACCAGTGGTTGGTGATCCCAGCTTTTCAGCTTGCCGATGGCCAGCGCTTCGGCCACCAGCCGGCGGCGGCGCTGGCTGGCCAGCACCTGCTGGCGCAGGCTGGGGATGTCCCAGCGCTGTTGTGCTTCATCGACAAATGCCTGCAGCAGCACCTGGTGGTCCGGGCTGCCGGTGAGGTTCTCCCGCTCGTGCGGGTCGCGGCTCAGGTCATAGAGTAGGCATGGGTCGTCTTCGCTGTACACGAACTTGTAGGGCCCGCGGCGGATCATCATCAGCGGGCCGACGGTGCCTTCGGCCATATACTCGCCGATCACCTCGTCGTGACCGCCCTGCCCTTGCAGGTGGCCCAGCAGTGAGCGGCCGTCCAGCTGCAGGTCTTTATCCACAGCGCCGCCAGCCAGTTCGACCAAGGTTGGCAACAGGTCGCAGGTCGACACCGAGGCAGTGACCCGGCCCGCTGCGAAGCGCTTCGGCGCATGGATCAGCAGCGGCACCCGCGCCGACATTTCGAACCAGTGCATTTTGTACCAGAGGCCACGCTCGCCAAGCATGTCGCCGTGGTCGCCGGAAAACACGATCAGTGTGTCATCGGCCAGGTTGCATTCCTCCAGGGTCTGCAGCAATTGGCCGATGTTGTCATCGATATAGCTGCACGCGCCGAAGTAGGCGCGGCGGGCATCACGAACCTTATCCACAGGCAGTGGCTTGTTCCACAGGTCGTAGACTTTCAGCAGGCGCTGCGAATGCGGGTCGAGTGCTGCCTGGCTGAACTCGGCACGGGGCATGGGGATATCCACACCTTCGTAGCGGTCCCAGTAGCGTTTGGCAATGGTGTAGGGGTCGTGCGGGTGCGTCATCGAAACGGTCAGGCAAAATGGCCGGCCATCGTTTTCGCGCACATGGTCGTACAGGTACTGGCGCGCCTTGAACACCACCTCCTCGTCGAAATCCAGCTGATTGGTGCGCACGCATGGACCGGCCTGCAGCACCGAGGACATGTTGTGGTACCAGCTTGGACGCACATCGGGTTCGTCCCAGTTCACCGCCCAACCGTAGTCGGCCGGGTAGATGTCGCTGGTCAGGCGTTCTTCATAGCCGTGCAACTGGTCCGGGCCGCAGAAGTGCATCTTGCCCGACAGCGCGGTGCGGTAGCCCAGGCGACGCAGGTAATGGGCGTAGGTCGGCACATCGGCAGGGAAGTCGGCCGCGTTGTCGTAGGCGCCAATGCGGCTGGGCAACTGACCGCTGACCAGGGTGAAGCGTGATGGCGCGCACAGTGGGCTGTTGCAGTAGGCCGAGTCGAACACCACGGCTTGCTCGGCCAGGCGGCCGAGGTGCGGCATCTTGATGGGCGAAGGGCCGTAGATCGGCAGCAAGGGCGCGGCCATCTGGTCGGCCATGATGAACAGGATATTCGGACGCGTCATGGTGGCTTCCATCGTTGAGAGTTATGCGAACCGCTTGCCTACCAAGATGCGACTGTGGATAACATGGGTAAAGCCCATGGCGGGCAATGACTGGGATTAGCCAAGCTTATGTTTGAGCACCTTGCCGGGTTGTCGCTGGATACCTTGCGCGTATTCGAGGCTGCTGCGCGCCTGCGTGGCTTTACCGCTGCGGCGCTGGAGTTGGGTACCACGCAGCCGGCAGTGAGCCAGCAGGTGAAGCGCCTGGAGGCACAGTTGGGCACGCGCCTGTTTGACCGCATTTACCGGGGCATCGAGCTGACCGAGGCTGGCCAGTTGCTGTTCGAACAGGTGCATCAGGGGCTGCAGTCCATGGATGACGGTATTGCCCAGGCCGGCGGGCGCGGCCAGCGCGAAGTGCTGCAGGTCGCCACCGACTTTGCCTTTGCGGCGTTCTGGCTGATGCCAAGGCTGCAGCGCTTTCATGAGGCTTATCCACAGGTGGATGTGAGTCTGGTGACGGGTGAGCGCAGCCAGGGCATGTTGCGCCCGGACATTGATGTGGCGGTGCTGTTTGGCGATGGACGCTTTCACCAAGGAGAAAGCCGCTGGCTATTCGATGAGGAAGTGTTCCCGGTGTGCAGCCCCCATCTGACTCATGGCAAAGCCTTGTCAGCTGTGGCTTTGCAACGATTGCCGCTGCTGCATTTGAAGGGCGAGCAGGCCAGCCGCTGGTTTGACTGGGCGGGGGTATTTCGTGGGTTTGGTGTGGAAAGCTCACCGCCGGCGGGGCAGCTGCGGTTTGATAACTATACCTTGCTGATTCAGGCAGCGATTGCCGGGCAAGGGGTGGCGATTGGCTGGGCGCACCTGGTGGACGGGTTGGTGGAGCAAGGGTTGCTGTGTCGGCCGCTGGAGGGGAGTTTGCGCTCGGAACGCGGCTATTACGTAGTCTTACCGCCGCGCAAGCGGCGTGGGGCGTTGATCGAGCGGTTCGTGGATTGGTTGGAGCAGGAGCGCAGCCTTTGAGATTTTGGGGCCGCTTTGCGGCCCATCGCGACACAAGGCCGCTCCCACAGTGGCACTGCGCACACCGGCCCATGTGGGGGTTGCTGTGTCGGCCGCTGGAGGGGAGTTTGCGCTCGAAACGCGGCTATTACGAGATTTTGGCCGCTCCCAGAAAGACACTGCACATGCCGGCCCATGTGGGAGCGGCCTTGCGTCGCGATGGGCTGCGCAGCAGCCCCCGGCAATTTAGACCACGAAGTTCAGGTGCTCGCCCCGGTGCAAGTCCAGCTCCAGCATGTCCACCATCCCCGCTGCGATCCTGGACAAGCGCCGCAACGGCTCAGCCAGCCCAGGCTCCAGCGTGCCTTCGGTACTGCGAAAATGCTCCATGCCCAACCCGGCCAGTTCCTGCGGTGCATTGATCAGCGTCCAGTGCAAGGCACTGCGCTGCAACCCATCAACCACCTGGGCCACGCATTCCCGCTCCACCTCGCTGTACTTGCCCGGTTCATCCAGCACATCGAAATCGCCCACAAGCAGCAGCCGGCGTATAGTCGTACGCGCAAGCCCCGCCACCAGCGCCTCGCTCAAGCGTGCCTGCCCCGGCAGGTCACCCGGCGCCAGCGCTGGTAACAGGGCGATCACCGCCGAGCCGCCCGCTGCGCCCTGCTCCGCCTGGTGGGCATCACCCAGCCCCCCTATCTTGAAGTGCAGGCCCGGGCGCGGCGAATGGCGGTTGAGGTCGTCGACCACGGCGATGACTTCGTGCTGGCGCGACAGCAGCTCGACCATCAGGGCATTGCCCAGGCTGCTTTCAGGCCCGAACAGGACCAGTTTGAACACTGGGGTTTCGGCGTTTTTCACTGCATCACTCCCGTTGCAGGTGGTGATGGTTGGACCGCAATCAGGAGTTATCGTGCAGAGGATCAAGGGTTATCACGCCCACGTTTATTACGACGCAGCCACCATGGAGCAGGCCCGCGAACTGTGCGAGGAGGCGGCGCGGCTGTTCCCGGTGACCATGGGGCGCATGCATCAGAAACCGGTTGGGCCGCATCCGGACTGGAGTTGCCAGCTGGCGTTCGGGCCGGAAGTGGTGGGGGTGGTTTTGCCTTGGTTGGCGCTGTACCGCAAGGGCCTGGTGGTATTCATGCATCCGGAAACCGGGGATGAACTGGCGGATCACCGGGATCATGCGATCTGGATGGGGGCCGTGCGGCCATTGAATCTATCGGTTTTTGGGGGCTAGGCGGGGGTTGCCTGTGCTGGCCTCTTCGCGGGTGAACCCGCTCCTACAACGATATCGCAGAGCCAGAGGGTGGCACTGGCCCCGTAGGAGCGGGTTTACCCGCGAAGCAGACGACGCGGTTTAGCGGCGTGCGCCACGCACCCCTTCAGCCAATGCCGAGCACAGGCTCAATACATCGGTCACCGCCTGATCGGCGCTTTTGGCCTGGGCGATCTTGTCGACCAGTGCCGAGCCCACCACCACACCATCCGCCAAGCGGGCAATGTTCGCAGCCTGTTCCGGCGTGCGAATGCCGAAGCCAACGCTGATCGGCAGATCGGTATGCCGGCGCAGGCGGGCAATGGCTTCGGTCACATGCTCGGTGGTCGCCGAACCGGCACCGGTCACACCAGCCACCGACACGTAGTAGACGAACCCGGAGCTGCGCTCCAGCACGCGCGGCAGGCGCGCGTCGTCGGTGGTCGGGGTGGTCAGGCGGATGAAGTCGATGCCTGCGGCCTGGGCCGGGGTAGCCAGTTCGGCGTCGTGCTCTGGCGGAAGGTCGACGATGATCAGGCCATCGACGCCCGCTTCCTTGGCTTGAGCCACGAACGTGTCCACGCCAAAGCGGTGGATAGGGTTGTAGTAACCCATCAGCACGATCGGCGTGGTCTGGTTATCCACACGGAATTCGCGAACCATCTGCAGGGTCTTGGCCAAGGTCTGGCCAGCTTCAAGGGCGCGCAGGGTGGCCAGCTGGATGGCCACGCCATCGGCCATCGGGTCGGTGAACGGCATGCCCAGCTCGATCACGTCGGCGCCAGCAGCCGGCAGGCCCTTGAGGATCTGCAGCGAGGCGTCGTAGCCCGGGTCGCCAGCTGTGACGAAGGTGACCAGTGCCGAGCGGCCTTCGGCCTTCAGCTCGGCGAAGCGTTGTTCAAGACGGCTCATGCCTGTTTCTCCTGGGCGGCCATGTGGTTCATGACGGTTTGCATGTCTTTGTCGCCGCGGCCCGACAGGCACACGACCATCAGGTGGTCCTTGGGCAGCTTCGGTGCGCGCTTGATCGCTTCGGCCAAGGCGTGGGAGCTTTCCAGGGCTGGAATGATGCCTTCCAGACGGCAGGTTGCGTGGAACGCATCCAATGCTTCGTCATCGGTGATGCTGACGTACTCGACGCGCTTCACCTCATGCAGATAGGCGTGCTCCGGGCCGATGCCCGGGTAGTCCAGGCCTGCGGAAATCGAGTGGGCATCGGTGATCTGGCCGTCTTGGTCCTGCAGCAGGTAGGTGCGGTTGCCGTGCAACACGCCCGGTACGCCGCCGTTCAGGCTGGCGGCGTGCTTGTCGGTGTGTACGCCGTGGCCACCGGCTTCAACGCCGATGATCTGCACGCTCGGCTCTTCGAGGAACTCATGGAACAGGCCCATGGCATTGGAGCCACCGCCGACGCAGGCAACCAGGCTGTCTGGCAGACGGCCTTCCTTCTCTTGCAACTGGGCACGGGTCTCTTTGCCGATGATCGACTGGAAGTCGCGGACCATGGCGGGGTACGGGTGTGGGCCAGCCACGGTGCCGATCAGGTAGAAGGTGTCTTCGACGTTGGTAACCCAGTCACGCAGGGCTTCGTTCATGGCGTCTTTCAGGGTGCCGGTGCCGGCGGTAACCGGCACGATCTCGGCGCCCAGCAGCTTCATGCGGAACACGTTGGCCTGCTGGCGCTCGATGTCGGTGGCGCCCATGTAGATCACGCAAGGCAGGCCGAAGCGCGCGGCGACGGTGGCGGTGGCGACACCGTGCATGCCGGCGCCGGTTTCGGCGATCAGGCGCTTTTTGCCCATGCGCTTGGCCAGCAGCACCTGGCCGATGCAGTTGTTCACCTTGTGCGCGCCGGTATGGTTGAGCTCTTCACGCTTGAAGAAAATCTTCGCCCCGCCGCAATGCTCGGTCAGGCGCTCGGCGAAGTACAGCGGGTTGGGGCGACCGATGTAGTCGCGCTGAAAGTAAGCCAGCTCTTCAAGGAACTTAGGGTCTGCCTTGGCCGCTTCGTATTCGCGGGCCAGGTCCAGCACCAGTGGCATCAGGGTTTCGGCCACGTAGCGGCCGCCGAACGAGCCGAACAGGCCATTGGCGTCGGGGCCGGGGCGGTATTGGGACTGGGTCATGGGGCGCTCCAAGGCGTAGTGAATGAGTGATGGGCTTTACTCTAACCACGGCAAGCTCGGCTGAAAACCGATAAGATTGCGTAAACTTGTCAGGAAAACTCACAGGTAAAATGGCCCACGACCTCCCTCCCCTCAATGCCCTGCGCGCCTTCGAGGCTGCAGCCAGGCTGAACAGTGTCAGCCAGGCGGCGGAAGCGCTGCACGTCACCCACGGCGCTGTCAGCCGGCAGATCAAGGTGCTTGAGGAGCATCTGGGCGTAGCCCTGTTCGTCAAGGACGGGCGTGGCATCAAACTCACAGATGCCGGTGTGCGTCTGCGCGATGCCAGCGGTGAGGCCTTCGACCGGCTGCGCAGCGTGTGTTCCGAGCTCAGCCGTGATGTGAGCGAGGCGCCATTCGTGCTGGGCTGCTCGGGCAGCCTGCTGGCGCGGTGGTTTATCCCGCGGCTGGGCCGGTTGCAGGCGGATCTGCCTGAGCTGCGCTTGCACCTGTCGGCGGGTGAGGGCGACCTTGACCCGCGGCGGCCTGGGCTGGATGCGTTGCTGGTGTATGCCGAGCCACCGTGGCCGGCGGACATGCAGGTGCATGTGCTGGCCGAGGAATGCATCGGGCCGGTGCTCAGCCCGCATTTCGCAGGCTTCCAGCGCTTGCAGGGCGCACCCGCCAAGGCACTGCTGGGCGAAGCCTTGTTGCACACCACGTCACGCCCACAAGCCTGGCCGACCTGGGCGGTGCAACAGGGCCTGGACCCGGCGGCCATTCACTATGGCCAGGCCTTCGAGCACCTGTATTACCTGCTGGAGGCTGCCGTGGCCGGATTGGGCGTGGCGATAGCACCGCAGCCGCTCGTCGCTGATGACCTGCGGGCGGGCCGTTTGAGTGCGCCTTGGGGCTTTTCACCTACCCAGGCGGCGCTGGCATTGTGGGTGCCACGGCGCGCCGCAGACGGGCGCGCCGAGCAGTTGGCGCAGTGGTTAAGGGCGGAACTTGCGCGGCAGAGCGCTTAGTTTCGCTTGCATATCAGGTAGGCCGCCAGCAGGCCCAGCGCACCAATGGCCACACCGGCGGTGGTGTAGGGGTGTTCCTGGGCGTAGTCCCGGGTGGCTTTGCCGGTCTGGCGGGTGCGCTGCTTCACTTCCTCGTACGCATCGCTCAGTAGGCTGCGCGAATGACGCAGTGCGCTTTCAGCGTTGCTGCGGATTGCCTTCACCGACTTCTGGGACTCTTCCGACGCATCATGCTTGAGGTTTTCCAAGCTTTTCAGAAGGCTCTCGATCTCCGCTTCCATGCTTTCCAGGGACGTTTTACGCAGCGAGTTGCGGTGCATGTTGACTCTCCTTTGCAGTATGGGCTGTAAGATTGCGACCCTTGGGCTGCGTGAAAGTGCGATCGAACTTTCGCTGACAGTGACCGCTCGCAGGTAAACCAGGCCTGCGCTGCTAGGCTGAATCTCACTGTCACCCATGGAGAGCACTCATGACCGATCATCACACCTACAAGAAAATCGAACTTGTCGGGTCTTCGCCCACCAGTATCGAAGAGGCGATCAACAATGCTTTGGCCGAAGCCGCTAAAAGCATCAAGCACCTGGAATGGTTCGAAGTGGTCGATACCCGCGGCCATATCCGCGACAACAAAGCGGCGCACTTCCAGGTCACGCTGAAGGTCGGCTTCCGTATCGCCAATAGCTGAAACAACGTCGGGTTGTATGATCCCGGCGTGATGAGGTATTCAGAAAAGGGGCGCCTTGGTGGGGCCCCTTCTGATTTCATCTGCACAAGGAACGCGAGTGATGAACAAACTGATTCTGGCGCTGGGCCTGATGACCCTGGCCGGTGGTGCGCTGGCAGCGGGCAAACCGTGCGAGGAACTGAAGGCGGAAATTGCGGCCAAGCTGGATGCCAAGGGCGTCACTGGCTACAAGCTGGAGATCGTCAAGAAAGGCGAGCCGGCGGGCAAGGTGATTGGTAGCTGCGAGGCCGGTACCAAGGAGATTGTTTACCGCCGCGGCTAATGTGTTTGCTCATTCGCGGGCTTGCTCGCTCCCAAGTCAACCTATGGGAGCGGGCGAGCCCGCGACGAGGGTCACTCGGTCTTGAGGGCCTGCGCCGTCAGCTCATATGACCGAATGCGGTCCGCATGCTCATACAGGTCACAGGTAAAGATCAGCTCATCCGCACCCGTCTGTTCCAGCAGCACTTCTACCTTGGCCTTTACCTTCTGCGGGCTGCCGATCATGGCCAGCCCCAGGAAGCTGCCCACCGTCTCTCGCTCATGGGGCAACCACAGCCCATCCATGCTTTCCACGGGTGGCTTCTGCATCAGGCTCTGTCCACGAATCAGCGCCAGGATGCGCTGGTAGACCGAGGTGGCCAGGTATTCGGCCTTCTCGTCGGTTTGCGCCACCACCATGGGAATGCCCAGCATCACATACGGCTTGTCCAGCGTGGTCGAGGGCTTGAAATGGTTGCGGTACACGCGAATGGCCTCGTGCATGTAGCGTGGCGCGAAATGCGAGGCGAAGGCGTAGGGCATGCCGCGCATGCCCGCCAGCTGGGCACTGAACAGGCTGGATCCCAGCAACCACATCGGCACGTCGGTGTCGTACCCCGGTACGGCGATCACTTTTTGATCATCAGTGCGTGGCCCGAGGTAGCGCGAAAGCTCCTCGACATCGTCCGGGAAGTCGTCCGGGCCGCCAGCGCGGTCGCGTCGCAGGGCATAGGCCGTCATCTGGTCCGAACCCGGCGCACGCCCCAGACCAAGGTCGATACGCCCCGGATACAGGCTGGCCAAGGTGCCGAACTGCTCGGCGATCACCAGTGGCGCATGGTTGGGCAGCATCACCCCGCCAGAGCCCACGCGAATACGTGAGGTCCCCCCGGCCAGGTAGCCGATCAGCACCGCAGTCGCCGAACTGGCGATGCCGTCCATGTTGTGGTGCTCGGCCACCCAGAAGCGGTTATAGCCAAAGCGCTCGACATGCTGCGCCAGGTCCAGCGAGTTGCGCAGCGATTGCGCGGGGCCAGCGTCGGCGCGTACGGGCACCAGGTCCAGGGTGGAAATCTTCAGGTCACGCAGCTGCGTCATGGAGCCTCCGCAAAAGTGATTGGCCAGAGGCCTTTTTGACTCTGTATGGGCGCGTTCGTTGGATTCAATGCCTGCAAGCATATTGCTCTGAACTTGCGGCGGGCGGCAGGCCTCTGAACCCTAGGTAAGCAACCCAGTGACCAGGAGGCATCATGAAAAAGACAGCATCGGCGATCTGGCAAGGTGGCCTGAAGGATGGAAAAGGCCTGCTTTCTACCGAAAGCGGCGCACTCAAGCAGAACCCTTATGGCTTCAACACACGTTTCGAGGGCACACCCGGCACCAACCCGGAGGAGCTGATTGGCGCGGCCCATGCCGGTTGTT
The DNA here is from genome assembly GCF_029840855.1 of Pseudomonas sp. GD03862. Taxonomy (NCBI): domain Bacteria; kingdom Pseudomonadati; phylum Pseudomonadota; class Gammaproteobacteria; order Pseudomonadales; family Pseudomonadaceae; genus Pseudomonas; species Pseudomonas sp. GD03862. The sequence goes on along the minus strand of NZ_JAOCDI010000017.1, from coordinate 523 downwards.
TCTCGATGGCGCTATCCATGATGCTCGGCGAGGCGGGGCTTACCGCAGAGCGGATCGACACGGCTGCAGAGGTGACGCTCGACAAGCAAGCTGACGGTTTTGCCATTACCGCGGTGCATCTGGTGCTCAGGGCCAAGGTACCTGGGGCCAGCGAGGCTCAGTTCCTGGAGATTGCCAACAAGGCGAAGGAAGGCTGCCCGGTGTCCAAGGTTTTGAATGCGAAGATCAGCCTGGATGCGGCATTGGTGGGGTGAAACGGTGCAACGGTGGTGGTTTGCTGTAGTCTAAAGAACGTCGGCAGCGCCACTGCCCTTTCCAGGAGCCGTTCCATGATTCGCGTAGCTATCGCTGTGTTGGCTTCCCTTGTCGCCACGTCTGCGCTGGCGGCCGTCAAGCCTTGCGAGGAGCTGAAAGCCGAGATCGAGGCCAAGATCCAGGCCCAAGGGGTTTCGTCCTACACGCTGGAGATCGTGCCCAACAGCGAGGTCAAGGACCAGAACATGGTCGTCGGGACCTGCGATGG